>JAGABK010000175.1 GCA_017614625.1 Spirochaetales bacterium | reverse complement strand
GGCTATGCAGGACAGACAGCTTACGGCGAGGGGCGCCCTTACCGGAATCCTCGGCTTGACCATCATAACGGTCAGCTCCATGTATGTGGCGCTCAGGATGGGCGCGCTTCCGTGGCCCACGGTCTTCGTGACGGTCCTGGCCATGTCGGTCCTGGGCCACCGCAAGGACAGCAGCCTCCAGGAGATCAACGTCACCCACACCATGATGAGCGCAGGCTCCATGGTCGCAGGCGGTCTGGCATTCACCATCCCGGGCCTGTGGATCATCAATCCCGACGCCGAGGTCCCGTTCCTGCAGATCCTAGTCATGACGGTCTGCGGAGCCGTCCTGGGAACTCTTCTCTCGGCGCTTTACAGACGCAACCTAATAGAGGAGCAGAAGCTCGACTTCCCGATCGGCAACGCCGCCTACAACACGCTTGTCACCGGAATCAAGAAGGGCAGGGACTCGCTGAAGCTCTATCTTTCCATGGCATTCAGCGCGCTCTTCACCTTCGTGCGCGACCTGTTCGGATGGATTCCCACCGTGGCCACCATCTTCAAGGGAAGCGCCTCGGTCGCACCCGTTGCAATCTACATCAGCCCCATGGCCTTCGCCATCGGCGCCATGATAGGAAAGATATTCGCCCTTCTTTGGTTCGGAGGAGCCATCTTCGCCTTCCTGATTCTCACCCCGGTGGGAATCGGGGCAGGCTGGTTCGCAGACCTCGGAGCGGCAGACCTCTTCAGGCAGAACCTCGGACTCGGCCTTCTGATCGGAACCGGCCTCGCGGTGTTCGTCAAGGCACTTGCGGGCTCGGCCAAACGCATGAAGGGCAGGGAGAAGGGCAAAAAGCTTCCGCCGCAGGGAATCGTTCCCGTGGCGGTGGTCCTTGTCTTCGCCGTGGTCCTTCTCGCATTGGGAACCGGCATGAACATCCTGCAGGCCCTGCTGGCCATCGCCGGAGTGTGCCTGACCTGCCTCCTGAGCGGAATGATCACCGGAATGAGCGGAGTCAACCCCATGGAGGTCTTCGGAATCCTCGTCATGCTCCTGATCCAGGTCATCTGGCAGCCCTCGCTGCTGGTGCTTTTCCTGTCCGCAGGCCTTGTCGCAGTCGCATGCGGTCTTTCGGGCGATGTCATGAACGACCTCAAGAGCGGACACATGCTCAAGACCGACCCGAAGCAGCAGATCCTTGCAGAGGGAATCGGCGGTGTGGTCGGAGCGGTCATCTCCGTCTGCGTCCTGTTCGTCATGAGAAAGAGCTTCGGCGGCTTCGGTCCCGGAACGCTTCTTCCCGCGCCGCAGGCCAGCGCCGTCGCCTCCATGGCAAGCGGACTGGGCTCCTCGCCGGTGTTCTACATCGGCATGGCGCTGGGCCTCGTTCTGTTTCTGGTGAAGATTCCGGCATCGGCCATTGGACTGGGAATCTATCTTCCATCGTACATTTCGATCATCGTGGGTCTGGGCTACATCCTGTCCGTGATCGTCAAGAAGATCACAAAGGCCAGCGACAAGACGATGAGCCTCGTATCGAGCGGCCTTCTCGGCGGAGAGGGAATCGCGGGCGTGATTGTCGCCATAATCAGCATGTTCGCATGACGCAGGAAGCCTTCTCTCTCTTTGCAAAGACCCCCGCGGAGATCACCTCCGCCCTGGGCCTGGAGAAGGCCTTCCAGGGCCGTCAGGTCTACCGATGGCTCACAAAGGGCGCCGTATCCTTCTCCTCAATGACCGACCTTCCTGCGGTCCTGAGGGAGAAGCTCTGTGCAGAGCATCCCTCGCTTTTCTCAAGTTCCGTGGTCACAAGCCAGACGGACGACGACGGTTCTGCCAAACTCACTCTGCGCCTTTACGACGGCAACGTGGTCGAGTGCGTCCTTCTTACGGACAGGGAAGGCGAGCTCACAGCGTGTCTCTCCAGCCAGGCAGGCTGCGCCATGGGCTGCCGCTTCTGCCGCACCGGAACGCTGAAGCTCAAGCGCAACCTTGAGGCCTTCGAGATAATAGAACAATTCATGCACCTTCAGGCCGTGGCGCCGGGAAAGATAGGCCATGTGGTCTTCATGGGAATGGGGGAGCCGCTTGCAAACATAGACAACGTCATCAGGGCCATCTCGTTTTTGCATGACCCGGAGGGCCTGAACCTCAGCCACAGGCGCATAACGGTCTCGACTTGCGGCCTGGTGCCCGGAATCAACGCCCTTGCGGCAAGAAAGGTCCCCGTGAAGCTCGCCGTCTCGCTGGTCACGGCAGACGACGGGAAGAGGTCCGCCCTCATGCCGGTCAACCGCGCCTATCCTCTTTCAACGCTTCGCGAGGCCCTTGTCAGGTTCCAGAAGGTCAGCGGCAGGCGCTTCACATTCGAGTACTGCATGATCCGCGGTCAGAACATCGACGAGAAGGACGCGGACAAGCTCTCGCGCTTCTGCCGGGGTCTGGAAGTGATCGTGAACCTCATCCCGTTCAACCCGTGTCCCGAGCTTCCGTTCGAGACTCCCACGGACCAGGAGATCCGGCGTTTCACCGATGCGCTCAGGCAGAGGAACGTGGAATACACGATAAGAATCAGCCGCGGACGCTCGATCAAGGGCGCATGCGGCCAGCTTGCGGGAAAGCTGGAAGAGAACGTCTGAATCAGGGCAGTTCCGTCACCGGAATCACGCTTAAGAAACCAAGGTCGCTGTAGAAAGAGCCTGCGAAGCCTGTATCGAAGTTCATGACCATTGTGGTCCCTTCTTCCGATTGTTCGCAGCTCCAGTAATAGGTCAATTCCACGTCCGCAATCCCCGTGATGACAAGAGTGTTGTATATCGCAGAGAGTTCTGCGATGGTCGGAAGCCGATATGTTGCATTATGAGCCAAGCTCAACTGCTCACAATAGGCTACCGCATCGTTGTAGGCGTAACCATGGCAACGGGGATTTCCGAGTTCAAGGGCCTTCGATCCGCAGTTGAAGATAAGACCTCCGTTGGGGCCGCGTTCGCCGGTGACCCATACCCTCGCGGGGTTGGGTTCAGGTACAGGCGAAGGTTGCGGAGCGGGCGCAGGTTCCGGCGCCGGATCCGACGGAGAATCCGACGGGGCTGCAGGTTCGGAACCGGGTACCTGGTCTCCGGATATCTGCTCTGAGGGGACCGGAACAGGTTCCTGATCCGGAGCAGGTGCAGGCTGCGGTGCGGGTACTGCATCCGTGTGTTCGGCTTCAACCTCGACCACGACTTCGACTGCGACCTCGGCCGTACCCACGGGAAGGGTCCGGCATGAGACGGAAAGCATTGCCAGCAAGGCCAGAAATGTTGCAAATAGTAGGATTTTTCCCCTCATGACAACAATATAACGTCAATCCAGGATTTCAGCAATTTTTTTCAGAACAGGCGCCATGTCCGGGTCTTCTTTGACAGAGACCTTCATGAAGTTCTCGCCGGTGAGGGAGAAGGCGTTGATCGCGAACATGGTCTGCTCTGTGACCGCGTCCATCTTGTTCAGGAGCACCAGACGGGGTTTCTCGAAGGCCCCCAGCTGCTCAAGGACTCCCTTTGTCGTCTCCCAGCACATCATGAAGTCATCGCGCGAGGCGTCCAGGACGATCAGGAGCAAATCTGCCAGCACGGCTTCCTCCAGCGTGGAGCGGAAGGCGTCGACCAGCTCGTGGGGAAGGTCGCTGACAAAGCCTACGGTGTCGGTGAAAAGGGCTGTTCGGCCGTCGGGAAGGAAGACCTTGCGCGAGGTGGGGTCCAGCGTGGCGAAGAGCTTGTCCTCGGAGAGCACGTCGGCGTCGGCGATGCGGTTGAGGAGGGTGGACTTGCCGCTGTTGGTGTAGCCCACGATGGCCACGCACGGCACATCCTTGCGGAGGCGGTTGTGTCTCTGTATGTCACGGCTCTTTCCTATCTCCGCGATCTCCTTTTTGAGACGGACGATGCGCGCCTGCGCCTGGCGCTTGTCCAGCTCCAGCTGCTTCTCTCCGCTTCCCTTGGCGCCCTTGACGCCTCCGCGCTGCTGCGAGAGGTCGGCCCACTTGCGCTTCAGGCGCGGGAGCGAGTACTGCAGCTGGGCGAGCTCGACCTGGAGCCTCGCCTCGCGCGTGGTGGCCCTGTCGGCGAAGATCTGCAGGATTATCTCCTGCCTGTCGACGACGGCGATTCCCAGGATCTCCTCATGGTTGCGCTGTATCCTGGGGCTTATGGCGTTGTTGAAGATCACCAGGTTGCATTCGTTCTCCAACGCCTCGAAGGCGAGCCTTTCCACCTGGCCGCTTCCGATGTAGGTGGCGCTGTTGAACGAGCGGACGTTGAAATAGTCCCAGGCCACACATCTGATTCCGAGCGTGGTGCACAGGGCCTCCAGCTCGTCGCGGTGCCTCTGCGCGTCGGTGCGCGACGAGGCCTGGTCCGATGTGACCACGAGAAGAGCCCTGATTTTCCTGAATATGTCCTGCGGTTTGGATATGTCAGCGAATGCCATGCGACCATGATATCATATAGAGCAACGGTGAAAAAGATGATATCATTGCCGTGAATCAATTGTCCGGAGGTTCAGATGGGACTGAATTGCGGTATTGTGGGACTTCCCAACGTAGGTAAATCAACTATATTCTCCGCGCTCACCAGCGCGCCTGCGGAGGCTGCGAACTATCCGTTCTGCACCATCGAGCCCAACGTGGGCCGCGTCAACGTGCCCGATTCGCGCCTGGACCGCATCGTGAGCCTGATTCCGCCTGCAAAGGTCATCCCCGCGGTGACCGAGTTCGTCGACATCGCCGGTCTGGTTGCCGGCGCCTCCAAGGGCGAGGGCCTGGGCAACAAGTTCCTGGCCAACATCAGGGAGGTCGGAGTCATCGCCCATGTGGTGCGCTGCTTCGACAATCCGGACATCATCCACGTCAACAACAGGATCGACCCGGCGGGTGACATCGAGACCATCGACATCGAGCTGTGCCTGGCGGACTACGACACGGTGGACAAGAGGTACCAGAAGGACTCCAAGCTTGCGCGCGTGAACCATTCCAAGGAGCTGGCGGCCGCCATCCCGGTGTACGAGAAGCTCCTCAAGGCCCTGGAGCAGGGCCAGAGCGCGCGTTCGATAATCACGGACGACGCCGAGAAGGAGATCATCCGCGACCTGCACCTGATCACCATGAAGCCGGTCATCTACGTGTGCAACATCGACGAGAATTCAATCGGACAGGACAATGAATACGTGAAGACCGTCAGGGAGATCGCCGCGCGCGACGGATCGTCGGTCGTGACCATCTGCGGAAAGACGGAGGCCGAGATCGCAGCCATGGAGGATCCCGAGGAAAGGGCTGAGTTCCTTGCCGAGATGGGACTTGAGGAGAGCGGCATGAACGCCCTGATCCGCGAGGCCTACAGGACGCTGGGGCTGCGCACCTTCTTCACCGCCGGACCGGACGAGGACAGGGCCTGGACCTTCAAGGCCGGCTACAAGGCTCCCCAGGCCGCGGGCGTCATCCACACGGACTTCGAGAAGGGCTTCATCAAGGCCGAGGTCTACAGTTGCGAGGACCTGTTCAAGTACGGCAGCGAGGCGAAGGTGAAGGAAGCCGGAAAGCTGCGCATCGAAGGAAAGGACTATGTCGTCCAGGACGGCGACGTGATGTTCTTCAGGTTCAACGTCTGAACCAGACACGATCTCCACGCCTCGATTCCGACGTTGAGAGATTCAATATTCAAGATAGAAGTTGATGGGCTTGTGCAGAAGCAGGAAGTCTATCAGCGGGAACGTGAACTCGACAGTCATATTGTTCCTGATGAGCGTCCCGTTGTGGGCCGTTATGGCCTTGGGCGCCACGACCTGCAGCTTGATTGAGCTCTTGGCTATGTTCTCCGGGCATTCCTCGCCAAGGATGAAGCTGACCATCTCAAGGTATTCCTCTTCCGACAGGTCGTGGTTGTACAGCGGCCCGTAGACCTCGAAGTTCGGGTCTGCCAGGAAGGGGATGATCTCCGTCAGCTCCGGATAGTTGTCCATGTTTATGTTTATCTCCACGCGCGTGAGGTCTCCGCTGCGCCCGATGGTGACTATGCTCTGGTCCGTCTTGCCGCTGGAGAGGTCGGCAAGCAGCGTGCTGAAATCGGAGAAGGCGAAATCGCCCATGTAGGTGTTGTGGCCCGCCTCAAGGAACATGACCGCCGACGTCACCGAAGACTCCTTGAGCTTCTTAACGAAGTCGTTGACCGCCACGTCCATGATTGGGTCGTTGTTGCCCTTGTCCTCCCAGTTGGAGAGGTCCTCCATGACATCGACGAAGAAGTCATAGACGGAGAGGTCCACATGGTCCTTTCCCGGAACGGCCTGCGCGGTGACGAGGTCGCCGGAGAACGTCAGCTTGTTCGCGACGACGCATGAACTGAGCAGGAGCGAGCAGAGGACCGCCATGGAAAGCAGAATCGGCAGAATCTTTTTCATGGTGACATTATAACCCGGCCGGAGGGATTCCAACAAGGATTCGTTGATTTTTCTTAATCATAGATTAAGGGTCCGGACGGGCTGAAAAAGTTTTGTTTTCCGTGTTGACAACTTGTATTTTCCTTACTATATATATAGGGCACGGCGGTTCCGCCGGCCAAGGAGTTGTAAATGGCTGAAAAGAAAGTGATCATTGTGGAGTCTCCCACAAAGGCCAAGACCATAAGACGTTTCCTGGGAAAGGATTGCACCGTTGTTGCAAGCAACGGCCACATCAGGACCCTTCCGAAGACAGACCTCTGCATCGACGTGAAGAACGGCTACAAGCCCAAATACGTCATCGACGAGACCAAGGAGAAGGTCATCGCGCAGATCAAGAGCGAGCTCAAGGGAGCCGACGAGCTGATCCTCGCAACTGATGAGGACCGCGAGGGAGAAAGCATCAGCTGGCACCTGACGGAAGTCCTCAAGCCCAAGATGCCGACCAGAAGGATGGTCTTCCACGAGATCACGAAGAAAGCCATTCTCGAGGCCTTCGCAAACGGCCGCGACCTGGACATGAACCTCGTCCATGCGCAGGAGGCCAGAAGGGTGCTCGACAGGCTTTTCGGCTACACAATCTCGCCCGTGCTCTGGTCGAAACTCTCCAACAAGAGCCTGAGCGCCGGCCGTGTCCAGTCCCCGGGTCTGCGCCTCGTCGTGGAAAGGGAAAGGACGCGCCTTTCGTTCAAGAAGTCCGAATACTGGGACATCAGGGCACAGTTCAAGGAAGGCTTCGGAGCCAGCCTTGACAGCATCGGAGGCCTCAGGGTCGCCACCGGAAAGGACTTCGACGGAGAGAGCGGAGCCTTCACCGGCAATTCCAAGGTCATCCTCCTTTCGGGCGATGACGCCAAGGCCATCGTCGCAGCCCTCGAGGGAAGCGAATACACCATAAGCGACATCAAGGAGAAGCAGGTCTCACAGCGTCCTGCCGCCCCGTTCATCACAAGCACCCTCCAGCAGGAAGGAAACAGGAAGCTCCACATGTCCGCCCGCGACACGATGAGAGTCGCCCAGAGCCTGTATGAGAACGGATTCATCACATACATGAGAACGGACAACCCGGCCCTCAGCCAGGAAGGCACCATGGCGGCCAGGGAAGCAGCCATCTCCCTGTACGGCAAGGAGTTCGTCCCCGACAAGGCAAGATACTACGCAGCCAAGAGCACCAACGCCCAGGAAGCCCACGAGGCCATCAGACCCGCCGGCGAGCATTTCCGCACACCCGAGGAGACAGGTCTCTCCGGACGCGAGCTCGAGCTGTACACCCTCATCTGGAAGAGGACCCTCGCGTCCCAGATGAACAACGCCCTGAAGATGAACACCACGGTCACGATCAACGCAAGGACCTCCGACGGAAGACCCGCCGTCTTCACCGCCACCGGAGTCAGGATCGAGTTCCCCGGATTCATCAGGGTCTATGTCGAAGGCACGGACGACCCGGATGCGGCCCTCGAGGACAAGGAGACTCCGCTTCCGTCGCTGGACAAGGGCCTGGCCCTGAAGACGAAGAAGGTCGAGGCCCAGTGCCACGAGACCAAGGAGCCCAACAGATACACCGAAGCATCGCTCGTCCAGACGCTCGAGAAGCTCGGCATCGGACGTCCGTCCACATATGCCGCGATCATCGACAGGCTGTTCGAGAAGAACTACGTCATCCGCGACAACGGAACGCTGGTTCCGACCTTCATCGGTTTCGGCGTCATCCAGCTTCTGGAGCGCTATTTCGGCGACAGGATCGACTACGGCTTCACCAGCGACATGGAGACCGGTCTGGATGAGATCGCCGAGGGCAAGCTCGACGAGCTTCAGTTCCTCAAGGATTTCTACGAGGGCGAGACCGGACTCGAGAAGCAGGTCTACTCGAACAAGGTCAAGATCAACTCCAGGGACGTCAAGAAGCTCGAGCTGCCGCAGCTCAGCGAGGAGAACAGCATCTTCCTCGGTCCCTACGGACCCTACGTCAAGGACGATGAGAACAAGTTCATCTCCATCCCGGCAGAGTGGGTTCCGGCAGCTGTGACCAACGAGATGGTCGCGAAGCTGCGCTCGGAGGGCAACCGTAAGGACGTCGTAAGGACCAATGCCCCGGATGTCATGGGACAGACTCCCGACGGACTTCCCGTGCTTTACTGCACCGGAAAGTTCGGCGACTACTGGCAGGTTGGCGACCGCTCGCAGACTTCGGACATCAAGCGCTTCAAGGTTCCCAAGGAGTACGTGGGCAACCGCACTCTCGATGCCTCACTGGTCCTCAGGTATTTCGACCTTCCGCGCAAGATCGGCGCAAGCGAGAACGGCGAGGAGATCGTGGCCGACATCGGAAAGTTCGGACCTTATGTGCGCTGCGGCAACGACTTCAGGGGACTGAAGAACTCCGCAATGATCTTCGACCTGACCGAGGAGTCGGCAAGGGAG
This sequence comes from Spirochaetales bacterium, assembly GCA_017614625.1. Lineage (GTDB taxonomy): Bacteria > Spirochaetota > Spirochaetia > Sphaerochaetales > Sphaerochaetaceae > UBA9732. Next base: position 4,806 of record JAGABK010000175.1, on the reverse strand, counting down.
ATCTTCAACGCTCCGAAGGAGAGCGCCTCCAAGTCCGGTTCCAAGGCCAATGCCTCGTCCTCGAAGCGCACCGGCGCGGCAGAGGCTGTCGTGGACTTCGGCGAGCATGAGGGACAGAAGCTGGGAATCTACCACGGAAAGTACGGCTACTATCTCAAGCACGGCGACAAGAACATCGCCGTCCCCCGCGAGTACAAGAACAGCGAGGAAGCCTGCAAGGCGATGACCAAGGAGACGGCTGTCTCATTGATCAAGTGATTCTTTGATTATTCCCGTGACGTTTGCGTCACATCCAATACTGTCAGCTCTTTTCCGCAGACCTTGAAGTGAACATCAAGGTCTGCGAATTTCATGCCGTAGGTCCTATCCGGATCGTTCTGGTACTGAGGCCTGGGATCCTGAGTTAGGGCCTGCATCAGTGCCTCACGGGTCTGCCGGGGAATCTTCTCGAGTATGCTGTCGTCGATATGGACCTCGAGGGTCCTGAATCCGTCAGGCTCTGCGAAGCCGCACTTCGCATCCGGATGACTGTCGAACTGGGCGAGATAGGGTTTGATGTCGTAGACGGGAGTGCCGTCCATCAGGTCTGCACCCAGCACCTCCAGAACCGGTCCGTCGGGGCCGTCGATGACCTGTTTCAGCTTAACGCATGACAAACCTATGGGGTTGGGCCGGAAAGGGGACCTCGTTGCGAAGACGCCCACGCGCTCGTTGCCGCCCAGCCGCGGGGGTCTGACGGTGGGTCTGAAGGCCTCGTCCTGTCTGTGCGCGTTGGCTGAGAAACCCCATATGAGCCAGATGTGGGAAAACCCCTCCAGGGCGCGGACCGCGTTCCTGTCCCTGAATTCCTTTTCGAATTCGATCTGCGAGACAATGTCCGCAAGTCCGCTCTGTCTGGGTATGCCGAACTTCTCCTTGAAGCCGTTACGAATGCGGGCGATGACCTTGAGTTCCATGCAAGCATTGTAGCACGGATGGAGTCGTGTTTTCAGCGCAAAATGGAAAAACGGCGTATGTAAGCACTTTTTGAGGTTTTTGCGATTTGTGCTTACAGTTTTCGGAAAAAGGTAAGCAAAAAAAGGGATTTTTTCTCCAGGTGCTTACTTTTGGTGGGGTTAGGGGGTTGATAGCCGATCTACGGGGCTCGCCCTCAGCCTATCAGTAGTCCGGCTTCGGGCCGGCTCCGCTTCGGACGCAGTGCGTCCTCCTACCGCGGAGCTTCGAGCCCCACCAAAAGCTCTGAATAAACGAAAAGAGCCACTCGATGAGTGACTCTTTTTCGTTTACGAGATCTACGGGGCTCGAACCCGTGGCCTCCACCGTGACAGGGTGGCGTGATAACCAGCTTCACCAAGATCCCAAGTGCATTATGAAGTTACAATAATCATTTCCATTTGTCAACACGGCGGATAAAATAATAGAGAAAAAACAATGGCTTGCTGTTCCAATTGCACAGCAGGGTTTCTTCAAATATAATTCAAGTGATATTGCAAGCTAGGAAAGACCCGTTGCGGTTGGAAGCATAGGGGAGTTGAAATGGAAATACAGAAACAGGTTCTGCTGTTTTTCTCAGGCATACACACAGGCGTTCTGAACACCCTCGCCCAGATCATCACGATTTTCGGTGAGGAGTTCCTGCTCATCGCGGTGGCCGTCTTCGTCTACTGGAACGTCAACAAGAAGAAGGGCTTCGTCATCTGCATGTCGCTTCTGAACGCGCTCACGGCCATGGGCATCTCAAAGGCCGTCATCAGGTTCCCGCGCCCGTGGACAAGGATCGAGAACCTCGAGACCGTCAGGCAGCATACCGCCACGGGCTATTCGTTCCCCAGCGGACACACCACATGCGCCGCCAGCACCTACGGGGCGATTGCGGTCGAGTTCAAGAAGAGATGGCTGTCCATCATCTGCGCAGTTATGATCGCCCTGGTGGGTATTTCCAGAATGTACCTCTGCGTGCACTGGCCCATGGACGTCTTCGGCGGTCTGGTCATCGGCTGCGGCTCGGCGCTGCTGCTTTCGGCGGTGTTCGAAAGGCTCTTCGACGACAAGGAGAGGTCCATCCGCGTGGCGACGGTCCTGGCTGTGGTCATGACGCTGCTTTCAGTGGTCTTCTCGATCCTCCTGGTCCTTGAGAAGGTCGATTTCGATGCGTTCGACGACCTGAACATCACATTCGCCATATACGGCGGCCTCGCCCTGGGCTACACGCTCGAAAGGAAGACGTACGACTACGAGATCGAAGAGGGACGCTGGGGCAGGAAGGTCATCAGATATCTGGTGGGAATGGCTGTCGTCGCGGCCATACTCTTCGGACTGAAGGCGGTTTTCAATGCAGTGGGCATATACAATTCGGCGACCAGGGCCCTGAGGTACTTCCTGGTCGGATTCTGGGGATGCTACTATCCGGTTATCGGAAGAAAGACAGGTCTGTTCGACTGACGGGGAGGGAACATGGTTTTGAAGGATATTCTGGATGTCTGCAGGGACTCCACAAGGATCAAGCTCGCGGACGAGAAGGGCACGGCCCTGACGGCGAACCTCCACAAGAGGGACATCACCAACGCATACGACGACCTCAAGGTCCTCAACATCTGCACCCGCTACCAGGGGAACGGCCATACGGTGCGCTTCTATCTGATGATCACCCTGGACACCGAGGGCAAGGGAGTCCACTCCTGACAAAAAAAGCCTTCTCCGGACGGAAAAGGCTTTCTTGATCCCAGCGCGATTCGAACGCGCGACCCCTTCCTTAGGAGGGAAGTGCTCTATCCAGCTGAGCTATGGAATCAGCGTTGTAAAGAATAACCAATCATGTGGCTTTGGTCAATCGGTGGACACGCACCGTGGAAAAGGTGCGCCCTTCCGTGGTAGAATCGTGTCCGGAGGGGCCTGTGGCCAAGAGCAGTTTCGCGGAAATCTACGGACAGTGGGAGAAGTCCCATGACGAGAAGGCGGAGATCGCCCGCCGTGCCTCTGCGTCCGAACGCGTGACGAGCGAAGGCCCCACGATCGGAGCCGTGCGCCGCATGGACGCCCAGGACGAGCTGGACCTCCACGAGATGCTTCTGGACGATGCCCTTGCAGCTACGAAGGATTTCCTGGACTCCAGCGCCTCGAGGAACCTCCTGAAGGTGAGGATCATCACGGGGAAGGGAATCCACTCCAAGGGCGGCGAGGCAGTGCTGAGGCCTGCTGTCATCGAGCTCTGCAGAAAGCATCCGAAGGTGCGCGAGGTCACCGTCCCCAAGGCCGCAGAGGGCGGAAGCGGGGCGCTGACTGTGATCCTGAAGCACAGGACGGGGAGATGAAATGGAAAGAGTGCTGGTCGGAATGAGCGGCGGAATCGATTCCTCCGTCGCGGCGTATCTTCTCAAGGAGCAGGGCTACGAGGTCATGGGAGTGACCATGTCGCTCTGGAAGGACGGGCGTTCCTTCCACGGGGACTTCGAAAAGGACGCGTGCTTCTCCCCGAACAAGGCCGCCGAGATCGACAAGACAAGGGAAATCTGCGGCAAGCTGGACATACCGCACACCGTGCTGGACATCTCAGACCTCTACGAGTCCACGGTCCTGAAGAACTTCAAGGATGAATATATGAACGGGCGCACGCCCAATCCCTGTATTTGGTGCAACCGCCTGATCAAGTTCGGCGCCATGGTCGAGTACGCCAGGGCGGCGGGTCTTCAATTCGACTTCTTCGCCACCGGCCACTATGCCCGCATAGAGAAAGAAAATGGCCGTTACGCTTTGAAAAGGGGCCTGGATCCGCTGAAGGACCAGAGCTACTTCCTCTACAGGCTGACTCAGGAGCAGCTGGCCGGGACCATGTTCCCGCTGGGGTCCATGACCAAGAAGGATGTGCGTCTGATCGACGAGAAGCTGGGCTTCCATCCGCAGGGCCAGAGCGAGAGCCAGGACTTCTACAGCGGAAGCTACAGCGACCTGCTGGACACCGAGCCCGTTCCGGGCGACATCGTTGACACGGAGGGGAAGGTCCTGGGACGCCACAACGGTATCTGGAACTATACCATCGGACAGAGAAAAGGCCTGGGAGTTTCCTCTCCCAAGCCTCTGTATGTCATTTCACTTGATGTGCGCAACAACCGCGTCGTCGTCGGCCACGAGGAGATGACGGTGAACACCGTCGTCAGGGCCTCCGACATCAACTGGGTGTCCGTGGCCGGACTTCCGGAGCCGGTACACGCCTCGGCGAAGATCCGCTCGACGGGAACCCCCGTGGCCTGCGAAGCGTATATCGACGAACAGGGACGCCTCTGCGCCAGCTTCGACGTCCCGGTCAAGGCCGCCACCTGCGGCCAGAGCCTTGTCGTCTACGACGGCGACAGGATTCTGGCCGGCGGCATAATCGAATCGGCAAAGTAAATCAGAAAGCCCAGTTTCCGTTCCTGAAGATCTGGACGGTCTTTCCGTCGCGGGTGGTCGCGGAGATGTCCATGTCGGCGCAGCCGATCATGAAGTCCACGTGGATCATGGACTTGTTCACGCCCAGGGCCCTGCACTCGTCCAGCGTCATGTTCTCGAAACCTTCAACACAGTCCGCGAAGCCCAGTCCTATGGCCAGATGGCAGGCGGCGTTCTCATCGAACAGCGTGTTGTAGAACAGAAGGCCGCTGTTGGAGATGGGGGAGTCGACCGGAACCAGGGCGCATTCGCCGAGGTAGTGCGAGCCTTCGTCCATCTCGATCATCTTGGTCAGCATGTCGTTGTTGGTCTCCGCATGCCACTCGACGGCCTTTCCTTCCTTGAAGCGGATCCAGAACCTGTCGATCAGAATGCCCTGGT
>JAGABK010000174.1 GCA_017614625.1 Spirochaetales bacterium | reverse complement strand
TCTGGCGGGAAAAGCGTTTCTCCTCCGCTCTGTTCCGCTCGATGTCGTTGTAATAGACGTCGATGGCGGATTTCAGGCTCACGCGGAAGGTGTATGCGAAGCTCGTCTTGACCGTCTCGAACGGGTCTATGGCCTTCTCGACGCTGTCGGAGACCTCTTTGGCCAGCTTCACGGCCTCGGCCTTCTCCGGCATCCCGGCCCCGAAGACCTTCCCCGCTTCCCCAAGGGCCTTGATCGCGCTCTCCATGTCCGTGACGGACTGCCTGGAGGAAGAAATCAGGGCTCCCTTGATGTCGCTGCGGAAACCGGTCATGAACTCGCCGCCCAGATAGGGAGCGGTCTTTGCCTTGAGGTCGGCCGCGCTCTCGCCGTTCAGGGTGTTTCCGCCCAGCACGATCCATGCGCCCAGGGCGAAGAAATCGGGCTTCTCGGCGGCAAGGGCTTCCTCAAGCACGGCCTTCGCCTTCAGCGCGCTGTCCTTCAGCGCGGCGAGGTCCTTGTTCTTTGATGAAGAAGCGGCGTGCGCCCCCTTCTTCAGACCGTCTGCAATCGATGCGGCGGCAGCCTTGTCGCGGACCACGAAGGGGTCGACGGCGGCCTTGAGGTATGTGGCGAGTTCGTTCGCATCGGCCACAGGATTGGACAGAGCCTCCTTCCCGATCGCCAGAAGCATGTCGTCCACCGCCTTGAGGGCGGCTTCGGCGCTGGAGCGGGCCTGCGTGTAGGGAGCCTCGTACCTGGCCTGCTGGGCCATGATCTTCCTGAAGGTGGCGAAACGGGCGTCGTCGTTCGTGCCCTCGGTCGCCTTCATGACATCGGCAAGAGCCTTGAGCGTGTCGTTGAGCTTCCTGCGGTTCTCGCGCCTGCTTGCCTTGTTCTTGAGAATCATGGCCTCGGTGATCTGGTTTCCGATCCTCATGACCGGGTTCAGGCTCGAAAGAGGATCCTGGAAGATCATGGAGATCTTGTCTCCCCTGATCTTGTGGTAGTCGTCCTCGCCGATCTTCAGGAGATCCATTCCGTCATAGAGGAGCTCTCCGCTCTCGATGATGGCGTTGGCGGCCGAGATTCCCAGGATGGCCTTGCTGGTGACGCTCTTTCCGCTTCCGGATTCGCCGACGATGGCCAGCGTCTCGCCCTTGTAGAGGTCGAACGAGATGTCGCGGACGGCCTGCACCTTTCCGTTGATGGTCCTGAATGATATGGTCAGGTCCTTGACCTGCAGTTTCTTGATCCTGTCGTCGCTCATTCGTCTGCTCCTCTCAGTGCGGGATTGAATGCATCCCTCAGTCCGTTTCCGAACAGGTTGAAGGAGATTTCCAGGAGCGCTATGAACAGCGCCGGGAAGAAGATTATGTGCGGATAGGTCGAAAGATAGTCCTTTCCGTTGGCGAGCATGGTTCCCACGCTCGTCATGGTGGAGCTGTCGAGGTTGATGATTCCCAGGTACGTGAGGCTCGACTCGCTGAAGATTACGCCCGGGATGACCAGGACGCAGCCGGTGATCAGGGTTCCCAGCGAGTTGGGGAAGATGTGCTTGAACATCAGACGCCTGTCGCTCGCTCCCAGGGTCCTTGCGGCCAGGACGTATTCACGGCCCTTGAACCTGTAGAACTGCATCCTGACCCTCGCCGCCATGCCGATCCATCCGGTCACGACGAAGGCGAACAGCAGGCTCCACACGGGTCCCACCTTCTTGGCCAGATGCAGCTGGAAGAGCGTGGCCACGACCATGAACGGGACCTCGACCAGGATGTCGCTGATCCTTTCCATGATCAGGTCTGCCAGACCGCCGTAATAGCCCTCGATGGCTCCGTAGATCGATCCCAGGATGAGGTTGATCATGGAGATTCCCACTGCGAACAACAGGGAGAACCTGGCTCCGGAGGCAAGTCGCGTGAAGATGTCCTGTCCGAGCGAGTTGGTTCCGAAGTAGAAGATGGGCTCGAAGCCGTACCTGTACTGGAAGTAGGCGTACTTGTTGACCCTGCACTTGTAGGAGATGGCGTTCGAATCACCTGTGATTATGGCGTAACGGTATCTCTTTGCGTCGTTGGCGTCGGTTTTCCCGGGGTCTCCGTCGATTCTCAGGGAATGATAGTCGCCGTCGTTGCCGCTTGTCCTGTATGCGGGGACCACTTCTCCGTTCTTCAGGGTGGCGACTCCCTTGGCGTTCGCCTCGTACCATATGCTGGCGTCCGAGACGTTCTTCAGGGTGACCGCGGGATAGATGACCTGGATTCCCGTGCTGTCCTGCCAGGCCTGGATGGCCTCGTACTGCTGCTGGGTCAGGGTCATGTAGATGAAGCCGTTGGCCGTGTAGCTGTCGAGTTTGACGTCGTACATGGTCTTGCCGGCGTCCGTCACGCGGGTTCCGTAGACCTCGCGGATGACGTTGTATCCGGTCTCCTTCTCGATGGCCGAATAATAGATGTAGTTGGCCTCGGCCAGTTCCGTCCTGCTGCAGCCGTCCCAGCCCAGCCAGGAGAAGAGCTTCGACTTGGGAAGGAGCTTCGTGTAGGTCAGATATGTCGTGTCGGTGAGGTTGCGCGTGTAGTTGTTGCTTCCGATCAGCGGAGCCACGAGGGCGTACAGGATGAGCAGAAGGATAATGACCGCTGCGGCAATCGAGCTCTTGTTCTTGCGGAAGCGGTTCCATGCGTCGCCGAAATAGCCAATCTGCTTTGTCTTGAACTTCTCGTCGCTCTCGGAGCGGTTGTTCGTGAACCTGAATTTCTCGGCCGGGATCTCGGGGAAGATGTTTCTGTCAGTACTTGCCATTTGCCTTGCTCCCTATTCTGATCCTCGGGTCGATGAAACTGTAGCTGAGGTCGAGAAGAATTCCCGATGCCAGTCCGATGAGACAGTAGAAACCGGACAGAAGCATGAAGAAGTTGTAATCCAGCGCGGTGATGGAATTGACGTACAGGGGTCCGACACCGGGAACGACGAAGATGTTCTCGATGATCAGCGATCCGCCGATGATTCCGATGAACTCACCTATTATCATGGGGAAGATGACGACCATGGCGTTGCGCAGCGCGTGGCGTCTGGTGGTCTGGCCCTTCGTCAGACCCTTGGTGCGTGCCAGAAGCAGGTACTCGCTTGTGAGGACCTCGGTCAGCTCCGCACGCGTGTAGCGGGCGAAGCCGGCTATCGAGCCGAAGGAAAGCGAGAGGATTGCCGGCAGCATGGAATGGAACATGGACCAGGTGAAGTAGTCCCTTCCGCTGTTCATGACGAGCGGGAACAGCTTGAGCCTGTAGCACAGCAGGTACTGCACCAGGAACGCGTACACGTAGCTGGGAACTGAGACGAAGACCATGACTCCCGTGGAGATCACGTGGTCCTGCCAGCGGTTCTTGCGCAGGGCGGCGTAGATTCCCAGGAGCAGTCCCAGCGGAACGGAGAAGACCATGGCGTACACATTCAGCAGAATGGTGGCCGGGAGCTTGCTCAGGAAGATGGAGAAGCAGTCCTGGCCTATGTACAGGCTTTCGCTGACGCCCCAGTCCCCTCCTATCAGGGTGCGGGTGATGAAGTGCCAGTACTGCTGGATCATCGGTATGGGGTTGCCGTTCATGTCCACAAGGCCCTGCCTGACCCTGCGCTGAAGGACAAGGTTCATGTCCTTTCCGAACTGCTGCGCGGGAACATTGGGCAGAAGCCTTATCAGGATGAAACATCCCGACATGATGATGAAGAACGTCAGAAGCATGAGCAACACACGCTTGATAACGTATTTGACCATATTAATCAGACCTCTCTTTTAGCTATTGTCTTTGCAATGACGGGCGGAAATCCGGAACCGGGTCTCCGCCTGTCGCCACAAAACGGCTTCACCGACATTTCTGCCGGTGAAGCCTTGTGAACTTGAGTCAGAATCAGTTGTACTGCAGGTTGTAGTTCTGGGAGGCGCAGTATGCATCCCATTCAGCATCCGTGTAGTTGTATGTGTAATACTTGATTCCGCCGCGGCCCATTCCGAAGATGTAGTCCTCTGTGTAGTAGTGGATCTGCATTCCTCTGAGTGAAGCTGAGGCATCGTCCATGATGGGGATCTCCTCATAGGTCATGAGGACGGCCATCTCGAGGGCGGCCAGGATGTTGAGCCTCGTCTCGGGATCCTCGTCGGCGTCGCCGCAGGAATACTCGATGGACTCACCCTTTCCGGATGTGATCGTCTCCACCTCGCCGAGCATGATGTTGTTCCATGCCTTGATGCTTGCGGTGTAGTCGGTTCCCTTGATGTTGATGGTCAGCATCTCCTTGGTGGTGTCCCAGCAGGGGTTGTACTGGTAGTTGGAATCCGTGTAGGCCTCCATGAGGTTGTACGGATCGAGCGTGGAACCGGTCCAGCCGACGCCGAAGAGCATGTCGACCTGGTTGTTCTTGAGAGCATCGGAGAAGCCGTTTCCGAGAGTGTCGTCACGTGTGAAGGTGAGCTTGCCCTCGAACTTGGTTCCCTTGACTGCCTCTGTGTAGCAGTTGACCAGATACTCGTAGCCGTTGTTGTAGAACTTGGATGTTCCGTTCGGGGTTCCGATCTTGATCTCGACGATGTCGGTGTCCTTCAGCAGACCGGCGGCGATTGCCTCGTCGTAGGCCTGGTCGAACAGCTGCTGGGCCTTGGTCAGGTTGTAACCGGTGATGGACTCGATGGCCTCATCCTTGTCTGCGTAGAGCTTGCCGGGTCCGATGTCATCCTTCAGACCCCAGAAGTTCACCAGAACGTCCTTGGCCTGGTCGGTGGATCTGTACGGGGTTCCCTCGTCCGGGTTGCTGATGATGAGCGAGCTGTAAAGACCGAATCCGGGAGCGTTCGTCGGGCTGGTGGCGAGACAGAAGTCCGCTCTGTTCAGTGCGAAGCTCATTGCCTGTCTGAAGGACAGGAGGGTCAGGACGGTCTTGTTGATGTTGGCGCCTGCTGCCTGCTGCATGGTCACGAGGGCCTCGGGATCCGGGTTGAACGCCATGAAGAACGTGGAGTCGCCGGGTGTGTAGTAGCAGTAGTCGGACTTGGAGTACTTCTCCATGTCGTCGACCGTCAGTCCGTAGCCGTCAAGCTTTCCCTGGAGGAAGAGCTCGAGTCTTGTGCTTGCCTCGGGGACATAGTCGATGACGATGTTGGTCGTCTGGTAGATGTCCTTGCCGTCGTTGTATCCGAAGTAGTACGGGTTCTTCTCGTAGCTGTACTGCTTGTCGGCCTGGAAACCCGTGAGTCTGTAGGGGCCGTAGGAAGCGGAAGTCTCGAGGGATGTTCCGTATGTGTTGGTGTAGACGCCGTCCACGACGGACTCGCACTTGTCATAGAGGTCGATCTTGACAAGGTCGGTTCCCGTGAGGGCGTAGAGCAGATAGAAGCCCTTGAGCGGCTTCGTCAGGACGATGAGGATCTCATAGTCGCCGACTGCCTGATATCCGACCTCGGACCAGTCGAGGGGCTGGAATGTGGCCTCGTAGACCAGGTAGTTGGGGATGTCGGCTGCGGTCTCGCCCCAGTTCGGGTTGCCTGTTGTGACGGGTGTGAAGAGCTTGAGGTTCTCCTCCGTGAGGGGGATGAGACCGTCTTCGTCTGCTTTCTCGACGAGTGCGGCCCAGTTGGTGACATCGAAATATGCTGCGCCGTATGCGTTGACATAATCAGCGAGGGTGTGTCCGCCTGTCCATGCGAGCGGGAAGTCGAGTCCGATGAAGACGGGCTCGCCTGCTGCGGAGTAGTACTGGCCGTTCTCACCGGCTGTGAGGTCGGCGATCTCGTAGAAGTTGTTGGCTCCGTTGTCAAGCTTGACCGACTGACCCTGGTAGAGGTACTCCTTGGCGTTGTAGATGACCATGTTGCCGCTGTAGAGGTTGTCTGCCCTGTAGTTCTGTGCCGCGGGGTTCATGAGCCTCTTCTCGGATTCGACGAAATCCTTGGCTGTGATCGGTGTGCCGTCGTCCCACTTGATGTCCTGTCTGATCTTGATGATGTAGGCCTGGTTCTTGGCTCCTTCCTCAAGACCGAACTTTCCGATGTACTGGTCGGTGACATCGATGGGCTCTTCGGTTGCCATCTGGGGAACGACCTTGTAACCGGTCTCGTCCTCGTTGTAGTCGAATGTGTAGAATCCGGCCTGCATGTAGTCGAGGATGTCGCTGTCGGTAGCGGTCTGATAGGTGTGCGGGTTCCAGTTCGTCGGGAACGTGGATGCGGCTCCGTTCCATGTGTATGTGGGAGCGGGAGCAGCCGGTTCCTGAGCCGCGGGAGCCTGCGTGGTCGTGGTCGCCGCGGGAGCGGCAGCCTGTGTTGTCGTGGTTGCTGCGGGTGCGGTCGTAGTTGTCGTAGCTGTGGTGGTTGTAGCCTTCTTTCCACAGGAAACTCCAAGTACGAGGACAACAGCAAGAACCAACAAGATGACTGTCAGTTTCTTCATATTTTCCTCCTGAAAAAAATGCCTTTATTATGAAAGTTCCGTCAGTTTACTACAATATTATAAATCAAAGCCATATCAACGCGGAGTTGAGTCGGCCCATTTTTCGGTTTTTGTTATTATAATAACATTCCATAGGGGATAAGAAGAACCAGCGCCAGGACGATGAAGATTCCTCCGCAGATGATGAACTCCGCGACCCGGATCTTCTTGGAATGCTTGCGTTCCCTGTACTCGCTGTAGCTTTCATTGTTCTCCTCGAAGTTCCTGCCCCTTTTGCGGAAGATGCGGCTCACCCCGTAGCCCAGTCCGTCGGCCACGCCCTGGTCCGCGGTCCACATCAGGCCGCCTGCCACGGACATGACGACTCCGGCCACGAAGGCCGCGTCGCTGAGGCAGCGCACGACATCCCTGGAGCTTTCGGCTTTCAGGACGCCGCGCAGGAAGGCGGTCCCTGTGAACAGTGCGGCCGAGATTATCAGAAGCACGACGAGTTTTCTTCCGTTGATCTTCATCTTCCTTTCCTTCTCCCTCCCCTGAAGCGGAAATCCGCAAGGCTTTTGATTCCCTGCTTCGTGACAGGGCGTATCCACCGGCCGCTTCTGAGGTGCAATGCCATTATCACGAATCTTACCGGCTCGTCGCAATAGATGAGCGGGAAAAGAACGTAAATGGAGACCCTGAGCTTCAGACCGGCGATGCAGACTGCGGGGATGACCATGGCGTACATGAACACCAGCTCCAGCACCGTGCCCGTCACGGCGTCGCCGGAGGCCCTGAACGTGTCGTTCATGCACCAGTTGCCCATCCTGATCACCGCGACGATGGTGAACATCATCATTATGTAGTTGGCTATGTCCCAGGCTTCGCCCGTAAGGCTCATGGCGGTGGCCATCCGGGGCCTGAAGATGTTGATGAAGATCCCGGCCACGGCGATTGTCGCCACACAGAGCGGGATGAGGCGCACCGCCTTGGAATAGGCGCTCTCAAGCCTGCCGGCGCCCACGTCCTTGCCCACCAGCACGGACGATGCGGATGCGAAGCCGCTGAAGAACCCTATGATCAGACCCTCGAGGGTCCTCATGACGGCGACTGCGGCTATGACCGGGGTGCTCTGCCTTCCCAGGACGACGTTTATCGTCATGTTCCCTATTCCCAGGAACACCTCGTTCAGGAGAATGGGATAGCAGCGGGAGAAGAACAGACGGACCTTGTCGCGCGCCCATCTGAAGTGCGCCCTGACCCTGAATATGAACTGATACCTGATGACAAGGCAGCCGGCGAAGATGATGGCGAGGTTCAGCGCGGAGGCGCAGATTGTGGCCAGCGCGGCGCCCTCCACGCCCATGGCAGGACAGCCCAGGTTTCCGTAAATGAAGACCCAGTTCAGGAAGATGTTGGTGAAAACACTGGCGATGGCCGCATACAGGGGTATCCTTACGCGTTCGGTCGCCCTCAGCAGGGTGCTGGCGGAAATGGACATGAGCTGAAGCGGATAGGCGAAGCCCACCACTTTCAGGTAGCGGACCCCTATCTCCCTTATGGCCTCGTTGTCGGTGTACAGCCTCATGATGGCCCGGGGAGCGAAAAGCGCTCCGGAGGCGAAGAGAGCCGCCACCGTCATGATGCATGTGAGCATGAGGCCGTAGCTGCGGCATATCCCCTCCTCGTCCTGGGCGCCCCAGTACTGGGATATGAACAGCAGGCCGCTTGCGACGAAACCCCAGTAGCCGGAAATCATGAGGGTCGCGTACTGCGCGCACAAACCCACTGCGCCCACTACGGTCTCGCCCAGACGGGCGATCATCATGGTGTCGACCATGGACCCTGTGGACGTGAGAAGGTTCTGGAGTGCTACGGGAATCGCTATGACCGCGACGTTCTTTATGAATTTCGGATAATTGAAGCCCTTCCGGTCATCCATTGCTTAAGGCGTGCTGTAGATTACGGAGACCATCGCCTTGTAGACGCCGGGATCGAGTTTCTCCGCACCCTTCCAGGAAACGGTGAAGGTGGCCAGAGTGAGGTCGGCCCTTGTCACGCCCTGGCTGAACTCGACTTCGATCCTGTTGCCGGATCCGGAGTGCTTGACGGCACAGTTCTCGTCGGAACCGTAGAACTGGGGGATATCAATTTCCGGAGTCATGGAATCAAGAGGAACGGCGTTCTTTTCTACAAGATACTTCTCGTCGTTGTATGTCCTGGTCGAAGAATTGGACGAATCGTAGTCGTAGCGGTGAAAGCCCTCTGCCACGATTTCGATATCCAGTCCGCTCTTGACCGTACCGTTGCTGATGTAGACCTCGGCGGAAGTCATGAGCGAGAACGTGATGGATCCGTTCTCGGACAGGTTGAGGTCGGTGATCGTCGTGGTCTCAAGACCTGTCTCGACACGCGCGGAGAGATCGGCCGTCTGGATGTTCACGATGACCGCGGGATTGGTCTGCGTCCTGTTGACGACGGAGCTTGCGAGAACGACACGCGACGTGACCGCAGGAAGAACCTGCATCGCGAATACGAGAATCATTGCCGCCAAAATAGCTGTCTTTTTCATCCGGGCCCCTTCCGGCTTTTCAATGCCTTAATTGAATTTTTGCTTTCCTGCACTATAAGTTATACCAATCGCCGCCGTTTTGTAAATAACAATCTATACATTGGACGAATACGCCCCTGCCGTTGTATAATCTGAGAAAGGGTATTTGCAGATTCGAAGGAGGTTCAGGATGAAGCGCTGCAGCATCGTCATTCACAGTGTCAGTGGCAACTGTTACATAATCGGTTCCTGTCTTAAGGAAGCTCTCGCCAAGAGGAACGTCGACGTGAGGTTCTACCGTGTCGAAGACCCCGATCTCCACATCTGGGCGAACAGGGACGAGACGGTCAACGACTATTACGAGGACGTCGTGAGCCTTCCGGTCGTCACGCCGGAGAAGCTTCTCAAGAGCGACATGATCATCTTCGGATGCCCCTCGGTGTTCGGAAACGTTTCGGCGGAGATGAAGACCTTCATGGACAGCACCGTCCAGATGTGCGAGGACCAGGCCCTCTCGGACAAGTTCTTCGCATGCTTCACTTCCAGCCGCTATTCGATCGGCGACGGGTCCAGGGCCCTTGACACCATGGTCTACTGGGCTCAGCAGCACGGAATGATCCACATCCCGTTCGCCACCCGTCCGGGCAAGCAGTCCTGCTACCAGCCGGTGCAGGGAATCGCCCACCTCGAAGGCGGGGAAAGCATTGTCAGACCGTCTTCCCTCCTCGGAGAAGAAATCGAACTCTACGCCGGAGACCTCGCCTCCTACATCCAGGACTGATGAAAAAAACAATTCTCAAAACAACTCTTCTTTTGATTGCCGGAGTTCTTCTTATGACCTTATCAAGCTGTAAACCAAAGACAACGCAGCAAGCGACCCAGACCCCTGCCCCCGCGCAGGAGACCGTGCAGGAAACCGCACGCAATACCGAACCGGAAACCGTGGAGGAGAAGATCCCCGACGGCTTCAACCGCCTCGTCTTCTACTGGAAGGGAAACGCCGATCCGGCGACCACGGACATCTGGGCATGGTGGAGCGGAAAGGACGGCAGCGGGTACGCCGTGAAGGAATGCGGGTACGGACTCAAATGCACGATCGATGTCCCGGAAGGCATAGATGAGGTCGGTTTTATCGTCAGAACCGACTGTTCAGACCCTTGTCAGAACTACTGGGGCAACGCCAACAAGGACTGGCCCGAAGACAGGTCGGCGGTCATTACGGGCAAGACGACTGAAATCTACCTGGTCACCGGAGACGGCGGACAGTACAGGAGCGCCGACGGCGGAAAGACCCTCGAGCCCATCAGGTTCTTCAACCTCGCCGGAATCACCGACATGAACAGGATCCGCTTCTTCATAGCACCGGGCAACTCCGAGATCGCCGGCAATCCGGCCTCCTTCACCGTCACCGAGAACGGAAGGAAGATCGAGGTGACGGCCGTGAGCGACCTCTGGGCCAACGGCACAAGCGGCGTCCTCACCCTCGCCGAGAACCTGGACATCACGAAGGAGTATTCCGTCACGATCGAAGGATACGGAACAAGGAACGCCGTTCCCACCGAGATCTTCGACTCGCAGTACTTCATCGAGAACTACACATACGACGGGGACGACCTCGGAGCCACCGTCACGGCCGACGGAACGGTCTTCAAGGTCTGGGCTCCCACCGCATCTTCCGTGGTCCTGAAGCTCTACGAGGCAGGAGACGGCACCCCGGCATTCGCATCCGTTCCCATGGAGCGGCAGGACAAGGGCGTCTGGAGCATCTCATATGCCTGCTCGAGCGGAACCTACTACACATATGAAGTGACGACCGCGGCCGGAACGCAGGAAGCCGTGGACCCGTACGCAAGGACCGCCGGAGTCAACGGAAACCGCGGCATGGTGATCGACCTCGACTCCACGGATCCGGAAGGCTTCGCCAATGATACCTACGTAACGCTGAAGAACTATTCCGACGCGGTGATCTGGGAAGTGCACGTGAGGGACTTCTCCAACACGATCGCCTCCTCGCAGTATCCCGGCAAGTACCTCGCCTTCACCGAGACGGGTCTCAAGAACTCGAGCGGACTTTCCGTCGGAGTCGACTACCTCAAGGAGCTGGGAATCACGCATGTCCATCTCCAGCCGGTGTACGACTACGCCACGGTCGATGAGTCCAGGCTCGACACGCCGCAGTTCAACTGGGGCTACGACCCGAAGAACTACAACGTCCCCGAGGGCAGCTACGCCACAGACCCTTATGACGGCGCGGT
>JAGABK010000173.1 GCA_017614625.1 Spirochaetales bacterium | reverse complement strand
TGTTTCTGACCTTAGGGTCTTTCCACAAAAGGGTTCCGGTGTAATTCAAACCTGCATCTATTGAAAGATTGAAATCAAACGGCAGGACTTGAAGTTTCATGCCCGCGTCCATTGAGCATCCGTTTCCATATAGGAGAAAATCTGCAGTCATGGCCACTGCAAAATGATTCCTCATCTTCAATCTGGCGACAAAAGGAACAATCAGAGGAACGGTCAATTCGTCTCCCTGTGGTCCGGTGTATGCCGCACCAACTCCTGCAATCAAATCAAGATCAGAGGTGTAGAAAACAGGAAGAGAGAAGTCCATACAGGCACAGAGTGCAATTTCATAGAACGAAGTACTGCGGTTGAAGAAAAGCGTGTTGCATCTGAACCAGCTTTCAGCAATGAGAGTGGCATTATTGAAGGAAACCACCGGGACTTTGACATCAAGCCAGGAAATGGTAGGAAACTGGACGGCATACTCGACAAGAGGTCTTTTCAGATAATCCCTTTCATTTGATCCGGCCCAGATGTCTGAGGCAATCAGAACCGAAAGCAACAACAAGACAATGAAAGCAAGCGGTTTTTTCAATTTCGCACTCCTTGCTTGAAGTATAAACTCGACTCAGCGAAATTACTGTTCTTTTTTCTTCTGTCCGCGGAATCTTTTGATTATGACAAGAACAAGCCCGACCGCAAGAATGAGATACGAAGCCCAGATGCAGATCTTGACACCGATGTCAACCGTATCCGTGTAGAACGTGGTTCCGTAGGTCTTTCCGCTGTATACGGGGACCTCCCAGATCTTCCATCCCATCTTGAACGGCGTCATCTCGCCCTGGATCTTTCCGTCCGGGGTGATGAGGCATGTCATTCCGCTGTTGGTGCCGCGCAGCGTGGTCCTTCTGTTCTCGACGGACCTGAACACCGCCATGGCCATGTGCTGGCGCTCTGCGGCCTCGGAGCCTGACCACGAGTCGTTGGTCATGTTGATGATGATGTCCGCCCCGTTGGCAACGAATGCGGCGCAGATGTCGCCGAAGACGTCCTCGTAGCAGATGGGCGTGGAGAACGTGATGCCGTTTGATGTCTCGAAGACCACCGGCTCGGTGCCCTTCTCCCACCAGTGGTAGTCGTTGGCCTTCAGGAGGTTGTACAGCCAGGGCATCTGCTTCTCGTACGGGAAGTGCTCGGTGAACGGCACAAGATGCTGCTTGAGGTAGCTCTGCTTGATCGTGCCGTCGTCGAAGAGGATGACCGAATTGTAGTCCAGCTTGTTCCACTCGCCTTCCTCGTCGTACGGCGGAAGGCTCTCGTCCTTGATCACGCTGTACGGGTTTCCGGTGAGAAGCGGAAGGCCCAGTTCGGACCCGAATTTCACGAAGTCGTTCACAAGACCCTGGATCTTCCTGAGGTAGTCGAAGGTGGCTCCCTCGTCATCGCCCGTGTACGGATAGTTCGTGTACCAGTTGACGGACGGGACGAAGGCCGTCTCGGACCAGATGACCATGTCCGGATTGTAGAGCATGGCCTCCAGGCTCATCTTCTCGAGGTTGATGAAGTTGCGCTTGTATGTGTCGTAGCCGCCCTTCCAGGAATCGGCGTTGTGCTGCACGGTGGCGACCTTGAACGTGTTGTCTTCCTCCACCTTGGACCAGTAGCTCAGCGTGATGATGCCGTAGATTGTCTGGCCTACGAGGAGGACTGCGTACACGATCAGGGATACTTTGTGGAACTTGATGTGGTCCCACAGGCCTTCCGAATGCTCGGTGCAGGTCCTGCTGTAGTGGTCGCAGAACCAGTTGCCCAGCAGCGCCTGCGGATAGACGAGCATGAATGTAAGTCCCCAGATTCCCGAGAAATCGGCGATCTGGATGAGGACCCTGTAGTTGTACAGGGCGTAGGCCACGGTTCCGTAGGGGTAGCCTGCGAACCAGTTCTGCGAGAGGTAGGCGTAGGAGACCCAGAACATGGCCTGGAAAAGAGGCACCAGCCTTCCCTTCAGTATTCCCGAGAGCCATCTGTCGGCCGCCTTGAGGGCGAAGAACAGCGGAACCATCTCGGCGCCCTTGATGATCGTGACGATCAGGATGGCAAGAGGATGGAAGGTCGTGAGCCAGTAGTTGAAAATGCTGTAGTAGACGAATCCGTAGAGGAATCCGTAAGCCCCCACCAGCTTCCAGCTCGTGTTCTTGATGACGGAGAAGACCGGAATGATGGAGATGAACGCAAGGAATCCGAAGCCCGTCTTCGAGAGGAAGCTCGGATGGGCCATTGAGAGGACGAATGCGGAAATCAACAACAAAACAACCTCAGAGCACACAGTTCTGAGGTTGCGTCTGCGTAAAATCTTGTCATTTACGCAAAGAAGTTTTTTCATTGGTACCTATCAGTTCTCCTGGCGGAGATCCCAGACAAGGTCCTTGAGCTCTTTGCCCGGGCGGAACACTGCCACACCGTGGGTGTCTACTGCAACCAGCTCGCCGGTCTTGGGGTTGCGGGCCTTCTCTCTGCCCTTGCGTGTCCTGACCTCGAATGTGCCGAAGCCGCGGAGCTCGATGATCTTCTCTTCCTTGAGTCCGTCCTTGACTTCCTCGAAGAACTCGTCGACGATCTGGTGGATGTCGCTTCTATTGATGCCGAGCTTGTCGTGAAGATGCTCGATGATTACAGCCTTTGTAAGTTTTGTCTTCTCCATGATGCACCTCCGATTATGCCATCTGGTTGAACTTGATGTTCATTCTGGACTTCTTCCTGTCCGAGGTATTGTGATGAATCACACCCTTGTTGACTGCAGAATCCATAAGCTTGAAAGAGAGCTTCATTGCCTTCTCTGCGGCTTCCTTGTCACCAGCGGCGACTGCTGCGTCGAAAGCCTTGATGGCTGTGCGGAACTCACTCTTTGTCTCACGGTTTCTAAGCCTTCTGGCTTTGTTCTCACGATCTCTCTTATCTGCGGAACGATTCACTTTACCCTCCAAATATCTTTAGCAAGATAAACTATTTACTGTAGAAAATTGCTGCGGCGCTCAAAGCGCGACGCCTACAAAACATATCACAGTCCTTAAAACTGGTCAATACAACATTTTACCTCAATCGGACAAAAATTCCTCCTGGAACTGCTGGAGAACCTCCCATCTGTCTTTGTCGTGATTGTAGAAAAGCTCGCGTCTGGGGACCTGCAGCTGCTGTCCCTCAGGCCCCGTAAGGGTCATCTTGTGCGAGAGGATGTTGATTTCGGTGACCTTGAAGAGCTCTCCGCCGATCCTGATCCTGCTTCCTTCGGCGGGATAGGCCTGCTTCTCCTCGAGGTAGAAGTCGTATTCATAGCTCAGGCAGCACAGAAGCCTTCCGCACGGACCCGAGATCTTCATCGAATTGAGCGAGAGGTTCTGCTCCTTGGCCATCTTGATGGTCACAGGCTTGAGCTTGTCGGACACGCAGTGGCAGCAGAAATCGCGGCCGCAGACGGCAAGACCGCCCAGGACCCTGGACTCGTCGCGCACGCCGATCTGCCTGAGTTCGATCCTCATCCTGAACACCGACACCAGGTCCTTGACCAGGTCCCTGAAATCCACGCGGTCCTCGGCCGTGAAGAAGAACAGCACCTTGGGCTCGCACAGCAGGAAGTGCGCCGTGACCAGCTTCATGTCCAGATTGTGCTTCGCGATCTTCTCCCTGCAGATCTCTATCGCGGTCTTCTCTTCCTCTCTATTCTCATTGTACCTGCGGATCTCGTCCGGCGTGGCGATGTGAGCTATCCACGCCACATCCCCGTCGACCTCGACCATCTCGGGATCCTTGTAGGCCTGGTCCCAGAGCCCGGTCTCGTCGATCTCCGGGTCGTCCGGCACGATCGTCTCGGGTCTCTCCTTCCTGATCCCGAAGGCCGGAAGCGGTCCCATGTTCAGGACATTTCCGTCGGTCTCCACCACAACATCGTCGTTCTCGATGACTCCGGTGGCCGCCGGCTTGTCGTCATCCTCTTCCTTTTTGCAGGCCGATGGCCCGAAATGGCACGATCCGAGGCATGCCTTGCAGCCGGGAGTGTACTTGTTGTTCTGTCCAAGGTCGGAGGCGGATCCGATGACGATTCCCATGTCCAGGCCGTAGCGCGTGGGTGAGACGACATAGGTTCCCGGATAGAAAACGCTTTCGCTGGCGCAGACCGTAAGGTCGTTGCTGCTGGGTGTCTTTACAAGATATATGTAGGCTCTCTGGGCCTGTTCGTTGCGGTTCTTATTCATTGCAGTTCAAATGATAAGCCATAATGGGATTTTCAACAAGCATCGCGGACACTGTCGCCGCAGGGGCTACATAAACAGCTGTGTGCTGCCTGCGGGAACTTGCAGGATTTTTTGCATAAGAGGCCAAGGAAATGCAAGAATATTTGAGAAAATGTTCACAACATACGTAAAAACGCAAAAAAATTCAATTTTGTTTCAGTAAACTATGGACATATGCATGCAAAAGTGTCAGTATCAGAGACACAGAACTTAATAAAGAGGTATGACCATGAAGAAACTTGCAATCATCCTTATAATCGCAGCTGTCTGCCTGCCGCTTTTCGCGGCCGCAGCAACCGAGGAAGCGGCAACGACCGCCGCAGTCGATTACTCGGCAATGAGCCTTGACCAGCTCAAGGCAGCAATCACGACAAAGACACAGGGCGTCCTCACGGTGGCCACGTCACCCGACTTCGCTCCGTATGAGTTCTACTCCATCGCCGAGGACGGCACGCCGTCTCTGGCCGGCTTCGACATGTCGCTTGCCAAGTACATCGCAGACTACCTGGGACTCAAGCTCGATGTCATCCCCATGGACTTCGACGGAACAATCATGGAAGTCCAGAAGAAGAACGTCGACCTCGGAATGGCCGGCTACTCGCCCGCTCCTGAAAGAGCCGAGGTCATGGAGTTCTCCATCATCTACTACACCGGCGGACAGTCCTTCGTGACCACCAAGGCCAACGCCGAGAAGTTCAAGACCCTGGCCGACACCAACAACAAGGCCTACACCATCGCCGCACAGACCGGTTCCATCCAGATGGGCCTGGCCGAGGAGAACTCGCCCAACGCCGACATCATCGCCCTCGTCAAGGTCACCGACATCATCGCCGAGCTTCTGGCCGGCAAGATCACCGGAGCCTACATCGAGACCGTCGTCGCGGAGTCCTACCAGAAGAACTACCCCGACCTCGAGATCGTCCTGCCCGTCTCGTACGAGGAGGAAGGCTCGGTCGTAGGAGTCGCCAAGGGCAACCTGGCTCTCCTGGAAGGCGTCAACAGGGCCATCAAGGCGGCTCTTGAGGACGGAAGCATGGCCGCGTTCGTCGCCGAGGCCAACGAGAAGGCCACAGGAAACATCCTCGAGGGACTTCTCCCCGAGCCCGAGAAGAAGGACTGAGGAACTGACCGATGTTCTCCTCTGACGGATTCGCCGCGACCTGGCGATACATACAGCTGTTTGAACAGGGCCTGATATGCACATTGTCGCTGTCGGCCCTGACAGTTGTCTTCGGCTTCATCCTCGCCCTTGCGCTGGCTCTCATGCGCATGTCCAGGATCAAGCCGCTCTCATGGTTCGCGACAGGCTATGTCGAGCTGTTCAGGGCGACACCCATGCTCGTACAGCTCTTCATCATCTACTACGTGGTGTTCGGCAACATCAACCTGCCCTCCTTCAAGATTTTCGGATTCATCAGGTTCGAGCGTTTCTTCCCGGGAGTCGTGGCCCT
>JAGABK010000172.1 GCA_017614625.1 Spirochaetales bacterium | reverse complement strand
TGCAACCCTGTTCCATCCGTCGCTCTCGGCGAACCAACCCAGCTCATCCTCTGCTGCTGTTGCTCCATGACCTCTGTGGTCTGCGGCGAAAACCGCAATCCCGTATTTATTTAAATATTCCGCAAATCCGGCATATCTGTCGCTGTGCTCAGCCATGCCGTGGAGGATCTGCAGAAAAGCTTTGATTTCAATATTTGGAGAAGGCAACCAGAGGTTATATGCGAGTCTGTGACCGTCAGAACAGATGTAGAAATTGTCTGCCATATATCCTCCTATTCCCTGAAATTTTCTAAATTCAGAAAAAAATATAATACCTGTATAGGTAAGCTATCGTTACTATACTATGCACGAAAAAAGATTTACAAGAACTATAAGACGAATAATTACTTGAAGATACGGTGTTTTTTCAGCAAAAAAACAAATAAACTTAACATAAGTATAGGTTTTTATCCGATCACCGTTATGATAACATAACTTCATACAAATGCTGAAGATAGACTACGACGAATTCCTTCTTGTCTCCTCGGATGTGCACAGCGGCGAAACGGCGCTGGAAAGGCTGCAGGTCACGGCCTGCGACAGGCGCTGCCTGGCCTTCCTGTATGCGGGGGACCTGGACGTGGAGAACTACTTCATCTCGACCATCCTGAGGTACAGGAACTTCGTCTTCCTGCCGGTCCGGGGCAACTGCGACAACAGGTGGTCCTGGCTGGACCTCAACCTCGACCTGCCGCTGTTCAGGACATGCACGTTCAAGGGCCTGAGGATATTCCTCTCGCATGGCCATTACTACTGCGACCCGGAGTCCGCAGGACTGGAGAACAGAGACTTCGACCTGGTGATAACAGGCCATTCGCATGTGAATGAAATCAGAAAGGAAATCGTTTCAGGAAAAGAAGTTGTCTTCCTTAATCCCGGATCGCCGTCAAGACCCAGGGGCAGGAGCAGAGCCTCCTACGCCATAGTGGGTTTCAAGGGGAATTCAGTCTGCGTTGAGACCAGAGCCCTGGACGGCGATGGTCTGCTTGCGAAGGAAACAATATCTGTCCAGCAGAGTCCTGAAAGGTAGGATCGAGTCGACCTTGTGGTTGCTCTCGGGGTCTATGCAGAAGTGCTGCGGGATCAGCTCCCCGTTTTCCCTGAGCATGTCGAAACCGAGCGCGCGGTTGATCTCGTAGATCAGGCGCCAGCATCTGTCACCCAGTCCCAGTATTTCGTCCACGGTAATGTCGAAACCCTTGATTGCGCTGATCGTCTCGGCAATCAGATAAGGTTTAACAAGCTTCATTGCCGACTTCGGCATAATAGCTAACCGCCTGTTCAGCTTTCTTTCGTGCTCCGTCACGGTCGGGATTATAAGTGCCGGAGACACTCCGCTGCTCTCCAGACCCATCACTATCTGCTCGTTCAGAACTGCCCAGTCCGCTTGGTCCCTGCGGCAGAGGCTGCTGTGGATACCGAAGTAGTCGTCGAACCAGAATCCCATGGCGTCCGACAGGCTCTGTCCGTATGCTCCCCTGTAGTCGAAGGGTCCGCACTCCAGACCGCGGATCGTGAAGGCGAAGCCCATGTCGCCGCAGGCGTTGCCCAGGGCATATGTTCCGTAGCTCAGCGGCTCGCCGATCCCCGTGCGTCTGGCGATCATCTCTATCAGCGGAAGCACCTTGGAGTTGTCCTTGAAGGAGAATCCCTCCTCGAACAGGTTGGCCTTCCTGCGCAGCCATGCCTCGTAGGCCCAGCCCAGCACGTTTCCGGTTGAGACCGGATCCAGACCCAGGTCCAGGCACACCGCGTAGCGCTCTATGATCTTGTCCATGTCGAAACAGGCTATGTTGGAGCCGAGCATGAGGACGGAGGCGTAGTCGGGAATTGTGATTCCCGTCCTGGTGCGGTGGCGGCAGAGGATCGGACAGCCTATGCAGCCGCCGTGGTTCTGGCCGTATCTTCTTGCGACCTCATCCCCGCCCAGGTGGAAGAGCCTGGGATCGGTGCGTCTGCTGAAATTGAATACGGGCGCCCAGCCCTTCTTGCCGCTGCTCTTGATGAGGCAGACGGAGCCGCATCTCTGCATGGCCTTGCAGTACGGGCTGTCCTCCAGGACCTTGCCCAGCTTCCTGAGGGCCTTTTCTATGTCCTCCTGGTTTCCCTGGCGGACGAAATCCGTGTTGAAACCGGTTATGCAGAGCGATTTGATGTTCTTGTACCCGAAGACGCAGCCGAGGCCTCCGCGGCCCGTGGAGGCGCCCTCGCTGACGACTGCGGCATACGGGACCTTCTGCTCTCCGGCCGGTCCTATGGACATGGCGGTGGTCATGGGACCCGTCTTCACAAGTTCCTCGACCTGGCTGACCGTATAGCCGATGAACACTTCCGATATGTTGTAGACCACGCCGCTCTTGCGGATGTCTATCACCGCGGGACGTCTCAGACGGCCTGTGATTATCAGCGCGGCGTAACCCAGCGAATGCAGACGCATCCCGAAGGAATTGGAGACCACGTTGAAACGCAGCGTCCCGGTCACGGGGGACCTGAACGCGATGCTCAGGCTCTCTCCGCCGGGCATTCCGCTGTTGCTCATCAGGGAAGCCGTGAGGACCACGGGATTGTTGGACTCGTATGTGGACTGTTCCTCGACATCGGCTCCGGCGAACTCGGCCCAGAGCCTTGCTCCGAGAGCGGGACCGGAGACGTATGAGGCCAGATACTGTTCGGGAATCTCCCAGTCGTAGAAGCTTTCGTCTCCCAGGTCCAGGACAAGGGCCTTTGACGGTCCGTCCGTCTTCCTGTTTCCGGGGAAGAACAGGCGGTCGAGATTCTCCAGTCTTTCCTTGAGTACCGTAGTATTCATCTCAGTGCTCCGTATTGTCGTCGCCCGAGGCCGGAGCGAACCTGATCGCATCGAAGACGCAGACCTTGGCGCACCATCTGCATGAGGCGCAGAGCTTGGGGTTCGTCAGCATGGGCATCCTGTCCTCGGCGGGTCTCGTGATTATCCCGGCGGGGCACATCTCGTAGCATTTGCCGCAGCGTCTGCATGCGGAGGCATCGAAATGAGGGATGAGCCATTTGCTCTTGCTTTCGCGCTGGGGCCTGTTGCCCGATTCGTCGATGACGCATGAAAGGGTGCAAACCCTCGCGCAGGCTCCGCAGCCTATGCACAGGTCGTCGTTGACGGCGTGCCGTTTACCGGGACCGCCTGTAATCGCCCCCACGGGACAGATGGAAAGACACATTCCGCATCCGGTGCAGGACTCATCAATCTCATACGTCATAGGTAAAATTTATAGCCTTTGTGTGCCGTACGTCAATCTTCGTAATCGCTTCCGCCGATGAACTCCCTGAGGATGGAATCCGCGGGGACGAACGACGACGGGATGGCGAATATGTTCTCCAGGAAGGCCAGAAGCCGCTGTGCGTGCGTGTACGCGCTTCCCGAATCGGGGCCGACCTCATGCAGAAGCGGGATGACGAACGGGGAAAGCACTCCGAGCTCGTAGTCCAGGGCGCTGTTGAACATGACGTCCGCGTTGTTCTGGTTCGGGAAGATGTGGGCCCTTTCGCCGCGCGAGACGCTGGGCCACATGAGAAGGGTCTCTTCGGCGCTGGCGTTGCGCGTCCTGTAGTCCCTGAGTATGCGGCGCAGCATCCTGTCGTCCGTGGTGGAGACGCGGTTGCAGTCGTCGATGTTCAGCGACGTCAGGGCCGAGATGTAGACCTTGTAGACGTATTTCGGATCGATCATGGAGGTGATCTTCGGGTTCAGTCCGTGCAGGCCTTCGATGACGAAGACCGTGTTATCGGACATCCTGATGGGCCTGTTGAGGTAGAACGTCTTGTTCGTGGGGAAATCGAAATGCGGAAGATCGACTTCCTTGCCGCTGAACAGGTCCTGCATGTTCCTCTTGAACATGTCCGTGTCCAGGGCCTCCAGGACCTCGAAATCGGGATTCCCGTCCTCGTCGCGCGGGCACAGGTCGCGGCTCTTGTAGTAGTCGTCGAGCGATATCTTTATGGGCGAATACTCCAGGAGCAGGAACTGCTCGCAGAGCTTCTTGGCGAACGTGGTCTTTCCGGACGACGAGGGGCCTGCGATGAACACGGCCTTCGCCCCGCGTCTGTGGACCTCGTCTGCGATGGATGCGATCTTCCTTCTCTGGAGCGACTCCGAAAGCCTGACGTACTGCTCGGCGGTCCTGTCGGAGCAGCGTCCGTTCATCTCGCCGATGCAGCTGACGCCGAGGATCTTTCCCCATGCGCGGTATTCCCTGAACACCTCGAACATCCTCTGGTTGTCCTTGAACGCGATGATGGACTTGATGTCCTCCCTGACGGGATATCTCAGAAGCAGTCCGTGCTCACCGTAGCGGCGCAGCTCCCAGACGCCCAGGACCCCGGTGTTGTCCACGATGGGTTCGTAGGCGATGTGGTAATAGTCGCGCACCTTGTAGAGGTTCACATATGGCTCGTTGGTCGTGCGCAGGAGCATCACGGCATCCTCGAAACCCTGCTTGGAAAGCTGCTTTATCGCGTCCTGGTTGGAAAGGGACACGTAGCTGATGTCCAGCTTCTTTCCGACGAGGTCGTTCATCCTTTCCGCGATGTGCGAGACCTGCTCGTCGGTGATGCCCCTGCCGTCCTCGTAGTCGAAGTAGAAGCCGTCGCCCAGCGAATGGCCGATGACCAGCCTGCGGCGCGGGAAGACGAGCCTTGAGGCGTAGCACAGCAGATAGCAGATGCTGTGGCGGTAGATCCTTCTTCCGAAGCCCTGGAAAGCGTTGATGGGCTCTATGGTGCAGGACATGGGGACCGGAGCCCC
>JAGABK010000171.1 GCA_017614625.1 Spirochaetales bacterium | reverse complement strand
GTGATACCCGTCTGTTCATGGATCTGTCTGATGGGGGTCCTGAGTTTTTTCCGCAGTGGTGCATCCAGCGCAGACAACGGTTCGTCCAGAAGCAGCATGCGCGGTTTGGCCGCCACGGCACGCACAAGGGCTATCCTCTGGGCCTCGCCGCCGCTGAGCTCATGCACCTGTCGTTTTTCATAACCTGCAAGGTCCACCATATCAAGAAGTCTTCCGACCTCCGCATGCTTTTCGGATTCCGACATATCCTTCATACCGTACTGTATGTTCCTCTCCACATCCATGGACGGGAACAGCGAGAAGTCCTGGAAGACCATGCCTATGCGCCTCTTTCTTATCTCAAGGGATGTGATGTCGCGCCCGTTGAGGATTATGCTGCCGCCGTCCGGGTCCTTGATTCCCGCGATCAGCGAGAGGAGTGTCGATTTCCCGCTTCCGGAAGGTCCTATCACGCAGATGAACTCTCCCTTCTCCACGGAGAAGTCCATGTCCAGATGGAACGTCGGGTAGTCGTACTTGAGGTTTCTGCATTCAAGATATGGCATTCGAATCTCCTTTCTCTCCGATGGCGAAGACGGTCAGGGCAAGGATTATCAGGATCACGGCCAGCGCCGAGGCTCCCTGGTAGTTGTACTGGTTGATGAGCTTGTAGATCAGCACCGGGGTGGTCGTCACGCGTCCCTCGCCGAGGGCCAGGGTTGCGTTGACCTCTCCCAGCGAGAGCGCGAAAGCGAAGGCGAAGGCGCGCCTTCTGTACGGCCCGAGAAGCGGCGACTCGATCCGTCTGAAGATCTCTCGCGTCGTGCCGCCCAGAGTCTTTGCAGCCACCGGAAGGCAGGCCGGTATGGCCCGTGCCCCGGGAACCAGTGTCCTGACGGCGAACGGAAGCACCACCACTGTGTGTGCCAGAAGCACCAGTATGTAGGAAGCCGCTATGCTTCTCAGCTGGAGACTTGAGGCCAGGAACAGAAAGCCCAGACCCAGCGACACCGAGCCCATGGCCATGGGAAGCGAGGTCAGGAACGTCAGGGCCTTTATCTTCAGTCTGATGGCTCCGATCGCCACCGACGATGCAAGTTCCGTGGCAATGAATGCGGCACAGGCCGCTATTCCAATGCTGTTGAGGACCGCGTTCAGGCTGGTTGCGACTCCTGTGCGCGACCTTGCGGCTATGTCCGACCAGGCCTTAAGAGTGAAGACTCCGTCACGTGTGAAGAACGACCTGTACAGGATGGACAGGATCGGCGGGGCCATGAAGAGAATAAGGAGGACCGTCAGGACAATCGCGGTGACCTTGCTCTTTCCCTTGACGGGAATGAGACTTCTCCTGTTTCTGGAGGCCCGTCTTTCCTCTTTGCCGTAGCCCGTGAGGACGAGCAGTCCGGCCATGATGGCGAAGGAGATCATCGCCAGCGACGCCGAACCGGCAGGGTTCATGTCCGTGTAGGTGCGCTTGTAGATCTCGGCCTCGATCGTGTAGAAGGACGGGTTGCCGCCAAGCGTCATGACGATCAGGAAGGACGGGAAGCAGAACAGGAAGATCAGCGAGAACGCAGAAAGGACCGTTCCCCACACCTTGGGCAGCGTGACCTTCACGAAGGTCCTGAAGTCGGAGGCTCCCAGGAGTCTGGACGCGTTCTCCTCGGTGGTGGGCATCTCCGAGAGCGAGTTGGTCAGAAGCGACAGTGCTATGGGGAGGTTCAGATAGACATGGGCCAGGATGATGGCCTTGAAGGAATACAGGACCTGGACCGACCATCTGTCTTTGCTGACAGCGGCAAGAAGCCTGTTGAAAAGGCCGTTGTTGCCGTAGCAGATGACGAAGCCCAGCACCACCAGGATCGCAGGCAGCGCGAAGGCGGCGTCGCACATGGTCAGGATCGCCCTGCGTCCGCGGAACCTGTACCTCGAGAAGAACGCGGCGAACGGCATGGCAAGGACTATCGAGCACAGCGCGCTTACCGACGCCTGCATGACGGTGAAGCCCAGAAGTTTCCACGTGTAGCGGTCGGTGATGGTCCTCCATAGCTGTGAGATGTCCGTGAGTGAGCGCAGCAGCACCGCCCCGACAGGAAGGAGGAACACCAGCGCCGTCACTGCGAGCGCCGGGATGGTCTTTCCAAGATAGTAGCCGTCGGCTTTTTTCATCCGCTCTTACTTGAAAACCGCGTCCGAAAGCTCCCTGAGGGCTTCTGCGGCCTGGTTGTCGGTGTTGAGGAAGAACTTTCCGGCCTTGGGGGCGTCGTCGAATTCCGCAGGAAGAGCCACCTCCGAGTTCACCGGATACATGGCGGTCGCCATGGCCAGATCAAGCTGGGCCTCCGTGAGCAGGAAGTCTATGAAGGCCTCGGCCTCCTGACGGTGCTTCGTGCCCTTGACGATTCCAGCGGCCTCGATGGTAGCCTCATGGCCTTCGGAGAACACCAGGGCCTTCTGCGTGCCCGTCTCATCGTAGATGGGGCTTGTGGTGTAGCTGATCACCAGCGGAGCCTCTCCCTCGGAGAAAAGACCCCATGCCGACGACCAGCCCGATGTCATTGTCAGGGCGTTCTGCAACATGGTCTTCCACCAGTCGGTCCAGCTGTCGCCCAGCGTGTTCCTGGTCCACATCATCAGGCCCACGCCGACGGAGCTTCCGCTTCTGGGGTCGATGAGGATGACCTTGCCCTTGTATTCGTCCTTCGTCAGGTCCGCAAGGCTTACGGGGGCATCCAGGCCGGACTTCGCATCAAGGATGAAGGCGAAGAATCCGTAGTCGAACGGTATGAGGCGGTGCTGGGAATCGAAGACCAGCGCAGGGTCGATTGTGCTGATGTAAGGCGAGTCGTACGGCTCAAGATAGGCATAGGCCTTGTCCGCGATGTCGTCCGTGATTCCGATTATGACGTCGCATGATGTCCTGTCGCCTTCGAGCATGACCTTGTTCAGGACCTCGGTGGCGTTTCCCGCGGCGACGAGGTTCACCTTGATTCCTGTCTTCTCCTCGAAGGCGGGAATCACGCTTCCGGCGGCGCCCCAGTCTCCGCAGAACGTGTCGTATGCATAGACCGTGAGGGTTTTCTGTTCTCCGTTGTTTTCCGAGACAGCCTGGGCGAAGATGCAGCCCACAAGGAGCGCAAGGACAGTGATGAATGACAATACCTTTTTCATGAAAGGCCTCCATGGGATTAAAAGTATGTCACGGGGATGTTTGTAAAGATTACGCCGTTCCTACGCCGGTATTGCCCGGATCAGGTTCGAGGGTATGATCTCAGGCCCCTTGGGGCCACCCCTGGACGGTTAAAGAGTAAACCTTAATCGATGGATGTTCAATACATGACGCATAGTCCGGATAATTGCTGTTTTGACGATTTTTTAACTTTACGAGTTCCTTTTTTTTGTCTATAGTTAAAAAGATGGATGCTTATAGTTAAAAACGTGGAGTGTTCGTATGAGTTTTACTACAGATAAACGGAATAGTATCAGATTATACATACTCGAGAAAATCGGATTGGGAGAAATGAATATTGCAGGAAAGGTTGCAGAAAATTTCTCTGTTTCTTTGAATACTGTCTACCGTTATTTGCGTGAACTGACAGATGCAGGGCAGATAGTAAAATGCTCAAACGGAAAATACAGTCTTGTTGCCAGATCCGTGACCTATGCGATAAGCCGGGAAGACTTCATTGATGAACTGGATATCTACCAGGAAAAAATATTTCCTTTTACAGAAAAACTTCCCCGGAACGTTGAGAGAATCTGGACATATGCATTCTGTGAGATGATGAACAATGTTATTGACC
>JAGABK010000015.1 GCA_017614625.1 Spirochaetales bacterium | reverse complement strand
GATTCCCGGGGCGATCCTGCGGATCTCGTCCTGATCTATAAGGCGCAGCTCCTCGCAGCCGTTGATCTTTCCGCGCTCGACTATGCGCGCAAGCTCCTCCATGTCATCCTGATTGAAGGCCACAAGCACCTTTCCGGTGTTCCTGAACGGTATGTCCAGCTCCTTGCAGATCTTCTCGAAGCCGCGGTTTCCCTCGACGCAGAGCCTGGCCATCAGAGAGCCGGTCTTGTTGTTGAAGCCCGAGTGCACGACGCCCGACATGCGGCCGCTGGTCCCGTAGGCCACGTCGCACTCCTTCTCCAGGACAAGCGTCCTGATGCTGTAGCGCGAGAGCTCCCTGGCGACAGCACACCCAACGGCGCCTGCCCCGATCACGATCACATCATACTTTCCGCTCATTTCATGGCGCTCCTGAGGATCTCCAGGATGGCATCCCTGTCAAGCGATACGAACTGTCCCGGGTTCCATCCGAAGGAATCCGCGATCTCCACTGCAAGCTCGTCCGTGAAGCCTTCGACGTTCTTCAGGTCGGTCCTCAGACCAAGGAGCCTGTACCAGTTGACCTGGCGCCGGATTGCCAGCTCGATCCCGTAGTCCCCGTCCTGCGGGAACTCGGCGCCCCACACGCGGGAGGCGAACTGCATCATCCTGTCCCTGCAGTCGGGTCTCTTGGCGACGAACCTCATCCACGCCGGTGTGAGCATCGCCATGCCCTCGCCGTGCACGATCGGCAGCCTGGCCGAGATCTCGTGCTCGATGAAATGGCAGGCCCAGTCCCCGCCGTTGCGACCGACGTCCAGAAGGCCGTTGTGGCCAATGGTCGATGTCCACATGAGCTGCGCCCTGAGGTCCAGGTCGTCCGGATGCACGAGAAGAAGCTCCGCGGTCTGGACGGTCAGCCTCATGGCCGCCTCGAGGAACCTGTCGTTCAGGTCGTTGTGCGGCACGCGGACGAAATAGCGCTCCTGAAGGTGGCTGAAGATGTCCGCCGCTCCGCACGCAGTCTGGAACGGAGGAAGCGACAGGAGGTTGACCGGGTCCAGGATGGCGAAGGCCGGCCTGCACCATCCGGAGGTGCCGATCTGCTTCCTGTTGCCGTAGGCTATGACGCAGGAATCGCCCGTCTCGCTTCCTGATGCGGCGGTCGTGAGCACCACGCCCGTCTGGACCGGGGTCTCCAGGGGCTCGTAGTTCAGAAACACGCGGTTCCACAGCTCCTCCAGAGAGGCCGTCTGCGTTCCGAGGGCGATGGCCTTTCCGGTGTCTATGGCAGAGCCTCCGCCTATGGAGAGGATGAAGTCGCACTTCTCGCGCCTGTAGACCTCAAGTCCCGCACCCACGCTCTCGAGGGTCGGGCTCGGGATCACATCGCCGAACTCGGCCCATCTCAGGCCGTTCTCCTTGATCGAGCCGAGGATCCTGTCGAGCAGGCCGCTCTTCTTGAGGTAGTCCCCGCCGTAGACGACGAGGACCTTCTTCGCGCCGTATCTGGCGCACAGTTCGCCTGCGCAGGCGCTTCTGTTTTCTCCGAAGACGATGTTGGTCTTGAGGCTGTATTCGAAATCAAGCATCCGGAACCTCCTTTCCGGGTCGGACATATGGGATTGCGATACCGATGATTATCGCGACTATCGCTGCGGAAAGGCCGAACAGCCAGTTCGGCGACTTCTCGTAGAGGATGTTCACAAGCTGGATGGCCAGGATCGAGAACACCGAGGACAGGACGAACGCGAGCGCGTAGACGCCCGCCCCGAACTCCCCTTCGTTCTCCATGGCCAGAAGGGCGTCGGCGCCTGATTTCAGGACTCCGTAGCCCAGCGCCAGAAGGATTACTGCGGCTATCAGGAGCACGGTGTTGCCGGCCGGGCAGAGGATGATCATGGCGAAGCCGCACATGGATACCAGGCCGGATATCAGGATGAAGGCGTGGATGGTCTTCCTGTCCATGCGCGGGTTGATGACCAGCATGGAGAACAGGGTTCCTATTGAGTAGATGGAGCCTATGGAGGCCAGCACGACGCCGGTCAGGTTCCTGAAGTGTGCGAAATAAGGTGTGAACAGCAGGCTGGTGGTCGTTCCCAGGTTGTAGTAGACGTACATGAGGGAATTGATCAGCAGCGCGGCAAGAAGGCGCCTGTTCTTTCCCAGATGTTTCGCCATGTCCCTGTAGGAAACAAGGACGTCCTTCAGGCTGAACTTCGAGTGAGCGGCCTTCACCGCCATTCCGGTCGGGGTCTCGCTGATGAAGAAATGCCTGACAAGGCACTGCGTGGTCATCAGGACGACGGAGACTATCAGGAACAGGTTCTCGCCGCGGATGATGCCCAGCTTGGTCACGATGATGCCCGCTATCGGCGTGGCCACGCCCGAGAGGACCGTGATTATGTTGAACATGTTCATGCTGTCCATGCTGTTGCGGTCCGAGGTGTCCTCGACCAGGACAAGATAGTAGGCCGTGCTCATGACCCTGTTCAGGCCCGAAAGCCCCAGGGCGATCATCGCCGGAACGAAGCTCTGCGACACGAGAAGTATTGCCGCCGGGACGGCCGAGGACAGCAGGTCGAATATGGTGAGGGTGTTCTTGCGCCCCAGTCTGTCGACTATGGGGGACGCGACGAACGAGAACACCAGCGACGTGATGTTCGTAATGGACATCAGCAGCGTGATCTGGCTTGAGGTGAGCCCCTTCTCCATGAGGAAGAGGCTGAGATAGTACATGTAGAAGGTATACGGGAGCATCCAGAACGGAAGCGCCTTCATGCATACCGATGCGTTCTTCTCAAGTTTCATAGCCCACCGACAGGTCGTTGTGTTCCAGCAGCACGGATGAGATGCCTTCGGGAAGCTCCTCGTCCGTGTTCATCATGCTGACCAGCGACGCAGAAAGCGCCGCGATCGTATCAGTATCCCCTCCGGTCTCGGCCGCGAGGAAAAGCGCCTGAAGCGGCGATGACGTGTGCATGGCTATCGCCGCCACGGAGGCCGATGTCTCGTAGCTGGGAAGTCCAGTGCCCAGGACGCCGTAAAGGAAGCGCTTGAGGGCCTCGTCCGTCCAGCTCTGCAGGTCCAGGGACCTGAGGTACTTCAGCCTTTCCAGGAGTCCGGCCGAAGCCCAGACCCACGGGGCCTTGCCGAGTCCCGTCAGGCAGCCCTTGACCGCCTGTTCGTAGACCTCCGCGGCACCCGCCCCTTCTATGGCCGCCTTCAGGGCATAGCCGTAGCCGTAGGCGCTCTCCATGGCCACCGACGTGTTGTGCGTCGGGACCAGGGCGTTGTAGATGCACTCGTCAATATCCTGTCCCAGGATGATCGAGGCCCACACTGCCGCGGGGCTGCGCATTATGCCGCCGCACGTTGTGCCGTTGAGGCCTGTTGTCAGCGGGTCCTTTCCGGCGATTATGGACTCGAGGGCCGCCAGGCTGCTCGGTCCTATGTACTTCTTCTCCACCGCACCGGTTTCGCGTATCCATCTGACCAGGGCGTCCACCGTGTTCTCTATGGTGACCTTCCCGTCCTTCAGGTAGCGTCTGAGGAGCCAGAGGTTCTGCTCGGTGTCGTCCGTGACCTCCCACTTCTTCAGGTCGCCGTGGTTCTGGCTCATGGAGCTGTCCATGAGGCCGGAGATGCGGCCTATCTTCGAGGAGATGTCGTCGAGCGACATGAATTCTGTCGTCTTGCCCACGGCGTCGCCGGCGGCGAAGAACAGATAGTATCTAGACAAGGCTTGTGATGTATTCATAGTCCTTTCTCAGCTGGGTGTCGACGTCGTCGATGTAGTACTTGTAGCTGGGCTCCAGGTTGTAGTAGCCGGTGTATCCCTTGTCCTTCAGCGTCTTCACGACCGCCTTCCAGTCCACTTCTCCCGTTCCGATGGGGATGTGCTTGAGACCGCCGCCGAAATCGCTCATGTGCAGGTGGCAGGGGGCGACTTCAAGGCCCTTGATGAACTCGATGGGGTCCCCTCCTCCCTCGATGACCTCGGTTGTGTCGACCATGATCTTCATGTTGGGGATGGCCATCTCCTTCACGTACGCCTGCAGCGTGTCGGGGTACTGGCCCACTCCTGAGGGATAGTTCTCCATGGCCACCGTCACGCCCACCTTGTCCAGGGCCGATGCCAGATACTCGATGTTTGCCCTGATGGGCTTGCCGCACAGCTCGGCGAACCTGCCGCTGTACTCCTGCTCCGGGTGGATGACGACGTACTCCGTGCCCGCCTCCTTGCAGAAGACGGCCAGGTTGTCCGAGAACGCCATGCTCTCGCGCATCATGCCCGGATTGGCGTTGTAGAGGATTCCGAAGAACACCAGCGGATAATGGATCGAAGACACGTGCATGCCTTTCTTCGTGATCTCCGAGAGCGTCCTGAGGCTCAGGTCCTCATGGCACTGGGGCATGAGCTCCATGTGCTCGAATCCTGCTTTCCTGAGTTTTCCGACTGCCTCCAGGGTATCCATTGTGTAGAAGGCACCTGTTGAGAATGCTACTTTCTTCATTTCATAATCTCCTGACATTCAAAAAGACGCGGTATTCCGGGATCGCTCCCGGAATACCTTGTTTGAAAAACGCTGACCGATTACAGCTCGGCGATCGTCTCCTTGACGGCCTGCTTCATAGCCTCGGCCGGTGTGGACTTTCCGCTCTCGATGTTGTCGAGTGCATACCAGAAGAAGTTGTCCATCGAACCCATGGCTCCGAAGTGAGTGTAAGCCCAGGCGTAGGACAGCTGCTTCGTTGCGACTGCATAGAGCTCGCTGTCGGCGATGTAGGCCTTGACGTCCGCGTTCTCGAGAGAGCTCTTCCTGATGGGCAGATAGCCGCTTGCCAGGGAGAATGCTGTCTGGTTCTCGGTGTTCAGGACGTACTTGATCAGCTGCCAGCAGGCATCTTCCTTCCATTTGTCGGTGGCCAGGATGGTGACCGTGCTTCCGCCGAGTGCGACGGACGGGGTCTTGAAGTAAGGCATCTCGATGGCGCCGAGCTCGAAGCCCAGGTTGCCTGCCCACTTGGCCAGTCTGTTGCTGGTTGCGGAAACGAATGCAAGGGTTCCGGCCTGGAATCTCTTCTCGGCTGTGTCATGCTGCTGTGCGGCCATGACTCCCTCGTCCACCAGCTTCTTCCAGTAGGTTGCGACCTCGATGCCGCTCTCGTTGTCGAAAACGGGAGTGACTGTCTCGCCCTTCTGCTCGACTACCGGGTTGCCGTTCTGATAGAGCATGCTCTTGAAGAGCCATACGCTGTCGGATGCGTCGAAACCGGAGACTCCCTCGTTGGCTGCCATGACCTTCTTGCAGACCTCTACGAACTCATCCCATGTCTTGGGAGGATTGGCTACCAGGTCGAGACCGGCCTTCTTCACGAGGTCCTTGTTGTAGTAGACGATCGGAGTGGAGATGGCGAACGGGAGGGCGGCGAGCTGTCCGTTGTACTTGGCATACTCGAGGATTCCTTCCTGGAAGTCGGCGTAGTTGAGCTCTGCGTCCTTGGCAAGCTCCTCCATCCTGAAGTTTCCGTCCTCGCCCGGATAGAGCTGGGAAGCGGATGTGATGATCATGTCGGGTGCCTCGCCTGCAAGTCTTGCGGCGGAGATCTTCGTGGCGCTGTCTGCGTACGAACCGGTGTAGGTGATTTCCTCTGCCTTGATCTCAGGATGAGCAGCGAGGAAAGCCTCGACCTGGGACTTGAAGAACTCACCGTTGGCTCCGCTGATGGAGTACCAGATCTTGATTCCCACAACCTCGGGTCTGGCCTCTGCGGCGGCGGTTTCGGTTGCGGCCTGTGCGAACACCATGCCTGTTGCGACCAGCATGGCGATCAGAACGATAATGACTTTTTTCATATGAAACCTCCTTAACGTTTCAAATAAAAATCCTATGCTTTCATGCCGGTGAGAGTGACTGACTTCACCAGCTGTTTCTCAAACAGTACGAAGAGTATCAGGACGGGCAGGATGGCCATGACCGATGCGGCCATCATTACCTGATACTCGCTTGAAGATTCCTGGACAAGGTACTTCATTCCGATGGGAAGGGTCCTGTACTTGTCCTTGTTCGTGATGATCAGCGGCCATGTGTAGCTCTTCCAGTGTCCCAGGAAAGAGAACAGCGCGGCAGTGCTGATGGACGCCTTTGAGTTCGGGATGACGATGGTTCCCATGATCCTGAAGTAGCCGCATCCGTCGATGCGGGCCGAATCGACCAGGTCCTTCGGGATCGCCGCGAAGAACGAGGAGATCAAAAACAGCGTGAACGCCGAGAAGACCTGCGGGAGGATGATTCCGCCGTAGGTGTCGATTCCGTGCAGCTTGGCGACGATAAGGTACATGGGGACGAGGGTCACGACCATGGGGACGAACATCGTGCTTCTGATCAGGACGGTAAGCTTCTTCTTGCCCGGGAAGTCCAGGAAGGTGATGCAGTAGGCTCCGAAGATGGAGAGGACAATCTGCAGGAAGGTCTGGGCGACCGAGGTGAAGATGCTGTTCAGATAGTAGCGTCCGAACGGGATCATCCTGAACACGGTCTCGAAGTTGGTCCATTTCCACTCGGAAGGCAGCCATTTCGGAGGATAGGTGTAGACATCGCGCACCGTCTTGAAGGACGAGAGGATCATCCAGACGAACGGGAATATCATGGTCAGCGATCCGATGAAAAGGAGGACGAATATGAACCAGTTGTATCTCTTCAGCTTGCTCTTACTCATACGACACCTCCTTGGAGGAGTTCAGCCTCGACTGGATCGTGGTGAAGATGAATATGACCACGAACAGGATGATGGAAGCGGCGCACGCGCGGCCCATCTTGCCTCTTGTGAAGGCCTGCTCGTAGATGTAGTTGACTATCATCGCCGTCGAGTATCCGGGGCCTCCCTTCGGGGTCATGACGTTGACCTCGGCGAAGACCTTGAAGGTGTTGATGATTCCTATCATGACGATGAACGACGTGATGGGCCTCAGCAGCGGCAGCTTGATGCGCACCAGCGACTGGAAGTTGGAGGCTCCGTCGACCTTCGCCGCCTCGATGTAGGAATCGGGGATGTTCTGCAGTCCGGTGAGGAACAGCATGACGTTGTATCCCACGCCCTTCCAGACGGAGAAGATCAGGATCGAGATCAGGGCCGTGTTCTCGCTGTAGAGCCATCCCAGCGGCTGGATCCCGAAGAATCCGAGAATCTGGTTGAGGGGTCCGACATCCGGGTCGAAGAACCAGATCCAGATGAGGGACGAGGCCACGACGGGCACGACGACAGGGGCGAAGTACGTGGACCTGAGGAACTTCCTGAGCGGGACGTTGGAATCGAGCATCAGGGCGATCAGCAGGGCCAGGCCCGTGTCGAAGACAAGCTTCAGCACCGCGAAGCAGGCGGTGTTGAAGAACGCCTTGAACATCCTTTCATCCTGGAACAGGTACTTGTAGTTCTCGATCCCCACATAGTCCCCTTTTCCCGTGTTCAGGGCGAAGTTCGTGAAGCTGTACCTTATGACCTGTATGACAGGAAGTATGAACAGCATGAAAACCGCCACCAGGACGGGAATCATCAGGACAAGGGCGCACAGAAGCTGGTCCCTGTGGTAGGTCCTACCGAATATCCTGACCTTTCCCGCACCGCTGAGGGCCGGTCTTATTGTCTTGGCTTTCTCCATATTATCCCCCGATTCCGAAAACCTTCACCGAATCCGGAACGCAGCGCACCGTGATTCTTCTATCCTCAAGGACGAACGGGTTTCCGTCGATTATGACGCATACCCCGTCCGCCAGTCCTTCGATCTCAACCGTGTCACCGGCCCCGAAACACAGATGGGCCGTCCTTCTGAACATCTTTTTGCTCCACGTCCCGGGCCTCGCGTCGGTGACGTTCTTGTCCAGCAGGGCGATGGCCGCGGGAGCCTCCATTCCCGTAGACTCGAGAAGGCCTCCGAAAATCGCCCTGCACATCAGGCGGTCCTGATGCAGCGTCGAGACGCAGATCTGCTTCACATCCCCTACTGACGGGACTTCCTGCGCCTGTCCGTTCAGGACAACCGAGAAGTCCTTCCCCGCGACCGTGATGTCCGGGTCGGCAAGCTCGAGCGCCTCTCCTTTTTGGGCCATGGCCCCGGCAGAAAGGTTCACCAGCCTGCCGTCCAGCGTTCCCAGGAACGACTTTCCCAGGATCACGTCGTTGAAGCCGTATCCCAGGACCTTGCCCGCGCAGGAGACCTCGATCGAATCCAGGCGCCTCGACCAGTCCAGCGAGTCCTCGCTGTGGTCCGCCCTGACGATCGGCCCCGCGTTGGCCGTTCCGGCCGGGATCCCGAGGATTCCCATGTCCAGACCCTGTCTGATTATCGCCGTCGCCGCATAGCTGGCCACCCCGTCTCCTCCGACGGTCACTATCACCTCGGCGCCTTCAGCGAAGGCCCTGGATGCGAACTCGTCGAACTTCAGCGGATAGCTCTTCTCCGGGACGGGAGGAAGCTTCACGAACTCGATGTCCTGAAGCTCAGGCTCGTCCGCGAAGAAGGTCCCGCCCATGTTGGCGGCCACGACGATCCTGTCGAACCGCCTGAGAATCGGGAAAAGGACCCCCTTCTGCTCGTCCGGGAGGTGGAGATAGGGTTTGCAAGTCAGTGCGCCGGTCATCGCCTCTCCTCAGTATTCGCTTCCCAGAAGGACCTTGAAGGCCTTTCCCTGTCTGAGAAGCTCGAACGCCTTCTGTCCGTCCTTGAAGCCGAACTTGTGCGTGATGAGCTGTCTGTATCTCTTCGGGTCGGCCTTGATGATGTCGAAGGCCTTCCTGAAATCGTCAAGGGCGAAGCCGCTGCAGCCCTTGACCGAAACCTCGTTGTAATGGACAGCTCCGGCGTCCACCTCGAGGACCTCCCCCTTCGGAAGGCCCGCGAACACCAGGATCGTTCCGCCGTTCCTGACCAGAGGCAGGTACTGCTTGACCAGGGAGCCGATGTTGACCGCCAGAACGACGTTGTCGTACTCGCCCTTCTTCACGTCCTCGAACTTGACGGTGTTGATGCCGAAGGAGCGGAGCTTGGCCGCCCTCTCGTCGGACGGCTCGACGATCGACACGTCGATTCCGATCTGCGAGTAGTACAGGGCGAAGAGCGCTCCCATGGGACCGCCGCCTACGACCAGGACCTTGCTGTAGCCCTTGATCGTCTCAAGGCGCCGGGTTCCGTTGAGGATGCATGCCAGGGGCTCCGTCAGCGCGTAGACGTCGTAGTTCGCAGGGTCCTTCTCCTCGGGCAGGACGAAGATTCCGTCCTCGTAGCCCTCGGGGACTCCCTCGTACTCGGCGAAGCTGCCGGCCTCGACGTACTTCTTGGTCGTGCACAAATCGCCCTTGCCGGCCTTGCACCAGGAGCACTCTCCGCAGTCGTAGTACGGAGCCACGACGACCCAGGTGCCCACGGGATACTTGAAGCCCGCCGGCGCCTTGGCTATCTGGCCGTAGAACTCATGTCCCAGGACCGTAGGCGGCACGAAGTACTTGTGTCCCTTGAAGACTGCCTTGAGGTCGGTTCCGCAGATTCCGGTGGCCTCGACCCTGACCCAGATTGGCATGGTGGGATCGGGACTCTGCCCCTCTTCCACTACTCCCAGTTCCTTGTATATAAGACTTCTCATTTCACATTCCTTCCTTGTTTATTATTTCCTCGGCGGTCCTCGTGTCCGTCACAAGCACGTTGTACAGACCAAGACCGGCCGCTGCTATCAGTGAATCGACCTTCTCCGAACCTCCGCAGAGGCAGATGCGCCGTCCGACCTTCTTCAGCTTCTCGGCAGAGAGGTTCAGGTAATCGGCCTCCCAGGTGCTTCCTATCATCGCCTCGCGGGTGAAGAACTGACCCAGGAGGTCCCCGACGGCGTCCCTGACGTCCACCGCGTAATCCGGGGCATCGCCCCTGATGGCCTCGTAGGGCATCCTGCTGGAGGACGGCGAGCCTCCGAGTCCGAACAGGACCGCGTCCAGCTTGTCCCAGATGGCGAAAAGGTCCCGGTACTTCTCCTCGAAACCCTTTCTGGAGGCCTCGGCCGAATTGTAGAAGTAGACCGAGCCGCCCAGAACGTGTGCCAGCATGCTGACGATGATGTTCACCTGATACTGGACTTCCCTCACCCCGACGCTTCCGACGATGGGAACGATGTTGTGGTCCGATGAGAAATCGGTGACCGACTTGTCCACCATC
>JAGABK010000170.1 GCA_017614625.1 Spirochaetales bacterium | reverse complement strand
CAGAGCTCCCTGTTCTTCACCGGGTCCTTTGAGGCCGTCTTCCAGCCGTTCTTTTTCCAGGAGTTGATCCAGACGGTGATTCCGTTCTTCACGTACTGGCTGTCCGTGAACAGGACTATCTCCGACGCTCCGAGAAGCGAGGCGTCCTCTATGGCGTGGATCACGGCCGTGAGCTCCATCCTGTTGTTCGTTGTCCGGGCCTCCCCTCCGCTGGAGCAGGAGACCATCTTCCCATCGGAAAGGGCGACGTAGGCCCATCCCCCGGGTCCGGGATTGCCCGAACAGCCGCCGTCTGTGAATATTTCGATGCTCTGCATGAATCTGATATTACAATATCGGTGCCTTGACATCAAGGACGGACAGAAAATAAGATTCAACCGAGGCCCAAGCAAGGAAAGGCATACGCATTTCCAAAGGGAAACCGGACGGAAGCCGGTGCGGTCCCGCCACTGTAGGAAGGTATGCTGCCGCAACAATGCCACTGGGAAACCGGGAAGGCGCGGCAGAAGCCCCTTCGAGCCAGGAGACCTCTTGGGCTGTTGACCTGTCGGCCTGTATGGCTAGTCCACGGTGTATGGACTTGGGGTGCAGATGACAATACCCCTGCAGCATTCTCAAGGAGGGGTATCATGAAGAAGGCCCTTTCATTCCTCGTTGTACTGCTGTGCGCGTTCGCCCTTTGCGCGCAGTCGGTGGTCGAATCGTCATCACAGACTGATGAACTCAAAATCGTCTCCCTGGCTCCGAACGTGACCGAAATGGTCTACGCCCTCGGATCCGGAAGCCAGCTCGTCGGACGCACGGACTACTGCAACTGGCCGCAGGAGGCCCTGTCCGTCAGAAGCATCGGAACCCTCTGGGACCCGGACATGGAGACAGTCCTCGCGCTGAACGCAGACGTGGCCATCGCTTCGTCGATCGTCGACCCGTCGTTCATCGAATCCCTGAACAAGGCGGGCGTCAAGGCCTACCAGTTCTATGAGGAGGACAGCTTCGACGGCACCTACACTCTCATCGAAGAGGTCGCGGCCGTCATCGGGAAGGAGAAGGAGGCCCAGACCATCATCGAGAGCATGAAGGCCCGCGTCGCCGCAGTCCAGGAGAAGACCTCCAAGGTCGAAAAGAAGAAGAGCATGGTCTACATGGTCGGATACGGCGAATGGGGCGACTACGCCGCCACAGGCGACACGTACCTCGACGGCGTCATCAAGGCCGCAGGCGGAATCAACGCCGCCGAAGAAGGAACCGCATGGTCCATCAGCAAGGAGCTCCTCATCAAGGCCGACCCGGACGTCATCCTGATCTCCGGCTACGAGGGAATGGACGAGAAGGCGACGATCGCCGACTTCATCTCCACCGCCCCTTACAACCAGCTCACCGCCTCCAAGACCGGAAACATCTTCGTCGTCGACAGCGACTCCACCCAGAGACAGGGCGTGAGGACTGCAGACACGGTCGAGCAGTTCGCAAAGATACTCTACCCGGAGCTTTTCTGATTCAAGACAGCTCATGGGCAAGCGAAGGACAGGCCTCACGGCGACAGTTCTGATCATCCTCCTGATTGTGCTTACAATAGCCGGAATCTGCATCGGTTCGGTAAGAATCACGGTTTCAGATATAATCCGAGCCATCGTCAAACCTGACTCGATTGCACGCAACACGGCATACATAATCAGGAACCTCAGGATACCCAGGGTGCTTTCGGCCATAGTGACCGGAGCCGCCCTGGCGCTGTGCGGCCTTGTCTTCCAGAGCGTCTTCCGCAACCCCATGGCCGACTCCTACGTGCTTGGCGTCTCCTCCGGAGCGTCCTTCGCCGTGGGACTCGGCTTCGTGCTGGGAATCACCTATGTGGACGTCTCCCTGCCGGTGGTCGCGTTCATCGGCTCCATGGCCACGACGCTCCTGCTCTTCGCAATCAGCAGGAAGAACACCACTTCCCTGCTCCTAAGCGGAATCTCGCTGAACTTCCTTCTCAGCGCACTCACCACGCTGACCATCTACCTGTCCGGCCACAAGGCGGACAACATCCTCTTCTGGACCCTGGGAAGCCTGGGCAACTCAAGCTGGTCCAGACTCCTTATCCTGAGCATCGTCACCTGCGCCGCTACGGTCCTGGTGG
Organism: Spirochaetales bacterium; assembly: GCA_017614625.1. Lineage (GTDB taxonomy): Bacteria > Spirochaetota > Spirochaetia > Sphaerochaetales > Sphaerochaetaceae > UBA9732. The sequence goes on along the minus strand of JAGABK010000170.1, from coordinate 5,533 downwards.
CCTCCCGGGCAAACGCCATGGACCTGCTTCTGATGGACGACAGCACCGCCATATCAAGCGGCCTGAACGTGAAGTCGGCCAGGATAATCCTGCTTGCAGTCGCCTCGGTCCTCACCGCAACGGTAGTCTGCTTCACCGGAATAATCGGTTTCGTGGGCCTCATGAGCCCCCATTTCGTCAGACTGCTCTCCGGCCCCAGGCACAGACGCCTGATTCCGCTCTCCATGATGATGGGAGCGGTGATCCTGCTGTTCGCGGACATAGTCTGCCGCTTCGTGATCCCGCCCTCGGAACTGCCCATAGGAATCGTCACATCCGTCCTCGGAGCCCCCGTGTTCCTGATGCTTCTCAGGAGGAAACGCCATGACTGAGAACTCCGTTCAGATCGCATCGCTCTGCGGCGGCTACGACGAGAAGACCGTCATCCGCGACCTAACCCTCTCAATAGGCAAAGGAAGCTTCACCGCAATCGCAGGCCCCAACGGAGCCGGAAAGAGCACCCTGCTGAAGCACCTGATAAAGGAACTGCCCGCAGAGGGCGGAAAGATCCTCCTGGACGGCAACGACATCGCCTCCATGCGCCAGAGGGAGATAGCCTCACTGATAAGCTTCATGGGCCAGAACACGCCCCGCACGAACGATTTCACCGTGTGCGAGGCCGTGGCCCTGGGACGCTTCGCCGAAGGCGATGTGGATCCGCATTCGCCCAAGGTCGACAGGGCCCTGCAGCTGACCGGCACGGGGCATCTTGCGGACAAGATAATCACCCGCATCTCCGGCGGAGAGTTCCAGCTGGTCATGCTGGCGCGCACTATCTGCCAGGACACGGACATAATCGCTCTGGACGAGCCTGTGAACAACCTCGACCCGCGCCACCAGATCCTGCTTCTGGACCTTCTGGGAAAGCTCGCCTCCGAAGGACGCACCATCATCTGCGTCCTGCACGACCTGAACGCCGTCCTGAGAAGCTGCTCCAAATGCCTTCTCATGGAGGACGGGCGCATCTTCGCCTACGGCGACACGAAGGACGTCGTGACTGAAGAGAACATCAGGAAGCTTTATTCAATCGAGGCGAAGATCATCCAGGACAACGGGAAATCCGTCGTTCTCTTCCCGTAAAAGGAAATATCAGCCCTTCTCACGGCCGCACAGGCGCAGCATGCGGTTGTATCCGCGCGGTTCGACCCGGCTCTCGTCTATTCCGGCGGCGGCAAGCACCTTGCGAAGGGCGCGGTCGGCAGCCTCGACGTCGAAACCGTCCAGAGACTTGGGGCAGATCTCGATCTCAAGGAACCATCCAAGGTATTTGACTTCCAGCAGCTCGGCGTGGATGCAGAAGCCGTCCTGCATGAACCTGTAGCCGAAGCCCTTCTTCCACTTGAGGCGGCAGACCTGAAGGCCCAGTCCGCTGCAGAATGTCAGGATGTTGTCCCACTGGCCGTCCGGGGCGGTGAACTCGAACTCCTGGTTCTCCTCCGTCCCCTTCTCCGTCTTGACCTTGCTGGGCTTGGCAGTGAACAGGACCCTGGGGCCGTCCTTGGTCATCTCGCGCCTTGTGCGGAAGACCGGGTCCCCGTCGTCCGTCTGGGACCAGTACATGTCGAACTTGCTCACGGCTCCGAGACTCTCCGAACCCGGATAATCCTCCAGCGTCTTTCTTACCGCATCCAGGATCTCCTCATCCACATGGGCTTTAAGCTCGATCTCGTACGCCATGGTCCCTCCTCAGTCCTTCCACGGGAAAATCATGCCCTTCAGGCTTCTCGGACCTATGAGCTGGTTCTCCTCGTACAGAAGGTCCTCCCAGTTGATGTCCCTGCGTCTGGTGCCGGGATGCTCCTCCAGGAAGTCGTACTTCTTCATCAGGAGCCTGATCGTGTCCATCCTCGACAGCGAGATTCCACCGAGACCCGGAAGCAGCGACGCCGTCAGGACCGTCAGGGCCAGGTCGATGACCGTGCGGAGCGCCAGGAAGAGCGTCAGGCCCATGTTGTCGGCCATGACTATGAAGCACTTTCTCAGCGTCTTGAACGGCCCGTCGGCCTCCATGTGGAAGCACAGCGGGTAGAAGTACTGCAACGCAAGGATGAAGGCCACGAGGATCCAGAACGTGAGCATTCCGAGCAGATAGCCCATGATGTTGCCTATGGCAAGATAGAACGGAATGACATACATTGCGGCCAGGGCGAAGGCGAGCATGAGGCCGAAATGGAGGAACGCATGCCCGATGTGGTACTTGTAGGCCTCGATGAAGCCCTTGAAACCGTCCTTCTGGTACTTGCTGTATCCGTAGACCACGGAACTGACACCCAGCGAATAGAAGCTGAACAGCAGGACCGCGATGAACACCAGGACCACGGAAAGGACGCTGTGGGTCTCGACAACGGTACCTGCGAGGAAGAACAGTCCCAGAGGAGCCACGAACCCCATGTTCATGAGCATAAGGAACATCAGGTTGTCCCAGATGTCAAAGAAAACCTTCTTTATCAAAAGCCTGACCATACATGCAATGTAATCACATCGGGGGACAATTACAACCCTGTAGGTGAAATTCAGTAAAAATCCACATAAACGGGCGCGTGGTCGGACCCGGTGACCTGCGAGTCGATGCCCGCGGCCTTCACCCTGTCCACCGCCCTGTCGGAGACCAGCCAGTAGTCGATTCTCCAGCCGGCGTTCCTCTCCCGGGCCTTGAAGCGGTAGGACCACCAGCTGTAGGCGTCCTTCAGGTCCGGGTAGAAATGGCGGAAGGTATCGGTGAAACCGCTTTCCAGCAGCCTTGAGAAGCTTTCACGCTCCTCGATGGTGAAGCCTGCGTTGCGCACATTGGCCTTCGGATTCTTTATGTCGATCTCCTTGTGGGCCACGTTCAGGTCCCCGCAGATGAGGACAGGCTTCTTCGCGTCCAGTTCCTTCACGAAGGAGCGGAAATACCCGTCCCACTCCAGGCGGAAAGGAAGCCTTGCAAGCTCGTCCTGCGAGTTGGGGGTGTAGACGTCCACCACGAAGTGGTCTTCGAACTCCAGGGCGCATATGCGGCCCTCGTTGTCCTTTCCGCGGATGACCGACAGCGGCTCCCTCTTCGAGAACACCGCGGTTCCGGAATAGCCCTTCTTCTCGGCGTAGTTGTAGAAACAGCTGTATCCCGGAAGGTCCAGGTCCAGCTGGCCATCAGAAAGCTTTATCTCCTGCAGGCAGAAGACATCGGGGTCGCAGGACGAGAAATAATCCATGAAACCCTTGCCAAGGACCGCTCTGAGACCGTTCACATTCCACGAAACATAGCGCATTCGAACCTCCGCACATGGTATATTCTAACTATTTTGTTGACCTCGATTCAATAACGTGATAAAAAGGCGGACATGGGACAGAAAAAACAGAAAGGTGAGAAATACGATGCCTGGCTCCTGAAGGACGTGGATCCGATCCAGGACTTCATGACCGGACTTCTTGGAAACAGGGCGGACAACGAGGCCGTTTGCAAATTCGATGTCGAGATGGCTCCCCTGATCGATTTCGTGAACAGGAAGAACGAGGCCGGCCCCGACTTCAAGTACACGTTCTACCAGGTCTTCTGCGCCGCGCTGGTAAGGACCATCGCCGAACGGCCCAGGATGAACTACTTCATCAGGAACTACCATTACTACGAGAGGAAGTGGATCTCCATCTCCACGGTCGTCAAGAAACAGAAGAAGGACGGCGCCGAGGAAGGCCTGCTCATAATCAAGTACGACAAGGAATCCGACAAGAGCCCTCTGGAGCAGCTTTACAGCAAGATCCGCGCCCAGGTCATGGAGATCAGGAAGAGCAAGGACTCCATGGACGACACCACCAAAATCATGAAGAAGATCACCAGTCTTCCGGGACCGATCTACAAGCTCGTAATGAAGGCCATCCTGCGCATGGACCGCAAGGGAAACCTCTTCAAGGATTTCGCGGACGCCAGCCCCTACTCCCAGACCTGCTTCATCTCGAACCTCGGTTCCATCAAGATGGACGCGGACTACCACCACCTTTCCAATTTCGGTTCGAACTCCCTGTTCGCCATAATTGGCCTCAAGGAGAAGAAACCTGTCTACAACGATGACGGAACGGTCACCATGAAGGAATACCTTCCCGTTTCGTTCACAATCGATGAAAGAATCGCGGACGGAGTCTACTTCAACAACACCATAAAGGTGCTCAAGGCATACCTGCTCAGACCCGAGCTTCTGGAACTGCCTGCAAACCAGAGCATAGACATCCGTGCCGTTGAGGAGGAACTCGGATTGCTTTGATCCGACAGCAAGACAATGAGTGAAAAATTCGAAGACAACGCCAGGACAGCTCCCTGGCTGAGCAGTTACGGGGAAGTCCAGTTCCATCTGGACTACCCTGATTTCTCCATAAGCGACGCCCTTTTCGAGAGCGCCCGCAAGTATCCCCAGCAGGTGGCCCTCACCTTCCAGGACAAGGACACCACATACGCGAAGCTCGTGCCGCAGATCCTCGAGGCCGAGAAGGCCTTCAAGGCCATCGGAATCAAGGAAGGAGACGTGGTCACGGTCTGCATGCCCAACACGCCGCAGACGGTCGTCTGCCTCTATGCGATCAACGCCATCGGCGCCATTGCAAGCATGATCCACCCGCTCTCTGCCATCCATGAGATAGCCTTCTACCTCAAGGAAGCCGGAAGCCGCACCATCATCTCACTCGACCAGTTCTACGGCAAGCTGAAGAAGGTGCGCGAGCTCGTCGAGCTGGACCACATGATCATCGCCCGCATCTCCGACGCCCTGAGCCCGGTCAAGTGCGTGGCCTACAGGCTTCTCAAGGAAAGGAAGTTCGAGAAGTTCCAGGAGGACGGAACGATCATCACATGGAAGCACTTCCTCGACAAGGCGAAGACCACCGACATCGACCCGTCCGTCAAGAAGACCGGAGCCGACCTCGCAGTCATCCTCTTCTCCGGCGGAACGACAGGCGTCACGAAGGGCATCAAGCTCTCCAACCTGAACTTCAACGCACTGGCAATGCAGACAGGCGTCATGTGCAACTATCCCATCACGGGAAAGACCATGCTGGCAGCCATGCCCATGTTCCACGGTTTCGGACTGGGAGTATGCGTGCACACCCTCATGTTCTGGGGCGGACGCAGCTACCTGGTTCCGCAGGTCAGCGTCAAGGGCTACTCCAAGCTCCTCAAGACGGCCAAGCCGAACTACATCGCCGGCGTCCCGACTCTCTATGAGGGAATCACAAGGAACAAGGAGATGGACAATGTCGACCTCTCCTGCCTGATGGGTGTCTTCTCAGGCGGAGACAGCCTCTCGATCGAGCTGAAGAAGAAGCTGGACAAGTTCCTTGCCGACCACGGCGCAACCGTCAGGGTCCGCGAGGGCTACGGAACGACCGAATGCGTCACCGCCAGCTGTCTCACACCGTACAACAAGGAGAAGGAAGGCTCCATCGGACTTCCCTATCCCGACACATACTACAAGATCTGCAAACCCGGCACCAACGACGAGGTTCCGTTCGGCGAGGACGGTGAGAT
>JAGABK010000169.1 GCA_017614625.1 Spirochaetales bacterium | reverse complement strand
CCGCCGTCAAGGCGTATCTCGACAAGGGCGGCAATGCGATGCTCTGCACTGAGAACGGCCACCAGCAGTTCATCAATCCCGCCATCGAGTCGATCGGCGTCCAGTATGAAGCCGGCCGCCTGCTTCAGGAAAGCGAGGATTTCGAGCCGGATCTCGTGACGGCCATCGTCGATTCCGCCGCCCTCGACCTGGCCCGCAGGTTCCGCTGGATGCGGAGATGGAACTACCGTGTCCCGATGGGCCGCGCCTCCGCATACACCATTTCCCCGGATGCCGGATTCGAGGTCATCAACACCTTCGTTTCCGATCCCAAGGGCGTCACGAATGAGCTCACGGGCGAGGAAAAGAGTTTCCCGCTGATCAGCCAGATGAAACGCACGGTCGGCGACAAGGAGCAGCACATCATCGTCTGCGCCGAGACCGACTGGCTCACGAACAGCGAGGCGCACCGCAGGAGAACGGGCATCAACCAGGAGAACGGCATCGCCTACGACTATGCCTTCACCTTCCTCACGGAGGGAAGGTATCCCTGCGATAACAGCCACCCCTTCGAAGAGGACCGCACCCTCAACGCGACCAACAAGACTTCCGTCACCGCGAACATCCTGTTCCTGGCGGTCATCCCGCTGCTGATGGTGATCCTCTGCGCGATTATCAGAACCATACGTAAAAGACAATAGGCTATGAAAAACACCACTCTCAAGATCATGCGCAACGAGCTGAGGATGCTCTTCTGCTCGCCTATTGCCTGGATCGTACTGGTCATCTTCTTCTTCCATTGCGGAAGCAGTTTCTGCGAAGCGATCGAGCCGAATCTCCGGTGGAAAGCCCAGGGCTACTCCCTGGAGACCCTGACCAGTGACCTCTTCATCGGTTACCGGGGTCTCTTCCGCGTGATGCTCGACAAGATCTTCATCTACTTCCCGCTCCTTACGATGGGCATCCTGAGCAAGGAGTACAGCGACGGATCGATCTCCCTCCTCTATTCTTCCCCGATTTCCGACCGGAAGATCGTCTGGGGGAAATATCTGGCCCTGGTGGTCTTCAGCCTGACCTTCATCGCCATCTTCGGCCTGTTCATCGTCTATAGCCGCATCATCGTCCCCGACCTCGACATGGGTATGGTCCTCGCGGGCCTGTTCGGGTTCTTCCTGCTATGCTGCGCCTACTCGGCCATCGGATTGTTCATGTCCAGCCTGACGAGTTACCAGGTGGTCGCGGCCATCGGCACCTTCGCCGTCCTCGCCCTCCTCAACAACATCGGCAACGTCGGACAGGAGTATCCCCTGCTCCGGGAGATCACCTACTGGTTCTCCCTCAACAACCGGACCTCCTACTTCGTGAACGGTCTGATCTGCAGCGAGGATGTCATCTACTTCCTGGCTATCATCGCGATGTTCATCTCGCTGACGCTCGCGAAACTCCATTTCGACCGGACCAAGCGGGGGGCCCTCGCCAAGATCTGCCGCTACACAGCCATCGTCGCCCTCACTTGCGTGGTCGCTTACGTAAGCTCCCGTCCGAAGCTGATGGCCTATGCAGACCTCACGGCGACCAAGAGCAACACCCTGACGCCGGCCAGCCAGGAGATCATGAAGAAGCTGGACGGTCCGATGACCATCACTTCCTACGTGAACCTGATGGACGCAAGCGTCTATTACGGACTTCAGCGCAACTACAAGAACGACACGAAGATGTTCACCCGCTATCTGCGGTTCAAGCCTGAGATCAAGCTGAAGTACGTCTATTACTACCACGACTGCGACAACCCCCAGCTGAACATACGCTTCCCGAAGCAGCCCGACCTGTATGAAAGGGCGAAGATCATCGCGAAGGGATACCGTCTCAAACTGGAGAACTTCCTGACCCCCGGCCAGATCGACAGCCTGGTCGACCTTTCCGGCGAGGAGTATTTCCTCACCCGTGAGATTTCCCACGGCGGGAAGACCAGTTTCATCCGCATGTTCAATGACATGCAGAAGTATCCGGGCGAGGCCGAGATCACGGCCGCGATGAGAAGGCTGACCGACGACGTCCCGCCCATCATCGCTTTTGCTTCCGGCAACGGCGAGCGAAGCATACACAGGAAAGGCGACCGGGATTACTACTCCTTCGGCAGCAACATCCAGATGCGCAGCGCGCTCGTGAACCAGGGCTTCGACATGGTCGAACTGAATCTCGAGACCGTGGACAGCGTTCCGGACAGCGTCCTCGCCCTGTTCCTGGGCGATCCCCAGACGCCTTACAGCGAGCACGCGCTCGGCGTGATCAAGGACTATATTGCCAAGGGCGGCGACGCCGTGATCGCGGCCAGCGAGAACAGCCGGGACTACCTGAATCCCGTCCTCTCCGAGCTCGGTCTCTTCTTCATGGACGGTGTCATCGTCAAGGACCAGGAGGTGAATTCTCCGGAAGTGCTCGTCTGCGACATCGCTCCTTCCGCCGCCAACATCTCCGGGACCTACAATTATCTCAAGTCCATCGGATGCAAGATCACGGCTCCCCGGAGCATCCCGATCGGGCAGTTCGAGAACAAGGGCTACGGCTTCATCCCGGTCTTCTGCACCGACACCACCGGCTGCTGGATCGAGAAGACCGTCTCCGACTTCGTCGATGACGTCCCCGTCTTCGAGCCTGCAAAGGGAGACATGGAGTGGAACAACCAGCCCCTGATGCTCGGCGCCTTCAAGCAGGTCGGCGACAAGCTGCAGAAGATCATCGTCCTCTCCAACGCCGGAAGCATCTCCAACGGAGAGTTCGGCATGAGCCGCAAGGGCGTCCGCCCGGCCAACTTCAACCTGGTCATCGAGACGGCAAGATGGTTCACCGACGGGCAGTATCCGGTCAACGTCGGCCGTCCGAAGGGTAAGGACAACATCATCAAGGCCAACTACGACCAGCTCGGCATGCACAAGGCCGTCTTCGTCTGGTTCTTCCCGCTGCTGCTGATCGCCATCGGCGCCTGGATCATCATCCGCCGCCACCGCAAATAGCGCGGGCATTCCTTCAAGACAAAAAGAGAGCAGGGCGCGCGCCCTGCTCTCTTTTTATGACATCATCATGAATCCCTACTGCTCGGGATTCATGATGAGTTTGATCCGGTTGCCCTGGGACAGGAGTCCGTTGATGAAGGACTGCACCTTCTCGGGCGTGATCCCTTCGATCACGGCCTCGCGGGTCGAATCCTGGTCCACGCCGTAGCGGTAATACATCTCGAGCATGCTCATCCAGTAGCTGTTGGAGATCCGCATCTCGGGGATGCCCTTCAGGAAGTTGAGTTTCGCCTTCTGGAAGTATTCCTCCGGGATACCGTCCGCGGCGAGCTTGTTCAGCTCGTCCAGGACCATGACGCTGAGCGTCTCCACCTTGTCGGGATCGGTATCGAACTGGATGGTCATACCCGTGCGTTTCTTGGGCTGGATCGACAGGGAGCCGGAGGTGCTCACCCCGTAGGTGCCGCCTTCCTTCTCGCGGATGGTGTCCGTATAGACCATGTCGAGGATGGACTTGAAGAAGTCGACCGTATAGCCGTTCTCAAGGGAATACTCGGCATCGCCGTTGAAGGAATAATAGACGGTCGACTTGGGCGTCTCCATCTTCTGCGTGAAGACATGGTCGATCATCCCGGGCTTCGCCTCCAGGTTCCAGTCCACCCACTTGTGCGCCTTCTTGCCCACGGGCAGGGAACCGATATACTTCTCCACCAGGGGCTTCAGGGTCTCGGGATCCACGTTGCCGACGATAAACACCTTCGCACCCTTGAAGTTGCCGAACAGCTCGCGATAGACCCGCTCCAGCGTCTCGAAGGAGAACTGGTCGACCAGCTCCATCGTCGTGGGCTGCAGGCGGGGGTTGTCGTATGCCTGCTCCAGGAGCTTCCGGGAGAAGACGGCGGAAGGACGGGCGACCAGGTTCGGCAGGACGGCCTTGATCTGGTTCATCAGCGGGGCGAACTCTTCCTCGTTGAAACGGGGATTCACCGCCTTGAGGTACATCAGCTGGAACATCCGCTCCAGGTCTTTCGGCGTGCAGCCGCAGGAGAATCCGTTGTTCAGGTTCCGGATGTACGGGGAGGCGCTGGCCGTATTGCCCGCCAGCATCTTGGACAGTTCGATCGCGGAGAACTCCCCGACACCGTTCATCTTCAAGTACTGGAGGAAGTTGGCATCGATGGAAGGCAGGTCCTCCGTGGCCACCAGCGACTTGCCGCCGTCCACGACCAGGTTCATCAGGACTTCCTCCTTCTTGAGGTCGGAGGG
>JAGABK010000168.1 GCA_017614625.1 Spirochaetales bacterium | reverse complement strand
GTCACTGAGAACCAGGGGATGAACGTGGCGTTGATCGGATCGTTGGGATGTACTTCGTTCCATGCGTTCTCAACACGTGCGTAGCCGCCGATTGTTCCGGTCAGCATGACGATATCCTGCTGTGCGAATGCGGGAAGAAGCTCGTTGCCCCAGTTGGCTCCCATGGGATAGCAGTAGCCTTCATCCTGGATGGCCTTGAAGGTCTTGAAGTAGATGTCTCCGAGCTCCCTCTGTCTGCCTGTGTTGTAGTAGCTCTTGGTGGGAACGCCGGTTCTTCCGTTGTTGTTGTCATACAGGTCATAGCCCTCGATGGGGATGCTGTAGTTGAAGAAGCGGATTGTGTGCTCGAAACCGATGACCTTGGATCCGGGGAGCTTGCCGCTCTCTGCGACCTTCTTGATGACCTGGTAGAAATCCTCGACGGACTTGATCTGGTACGGGTCGATTCCGATCTCGTTCATGACGTTCATGTTGAACAGGACGCCGGACATGCTGTTGCCCATGGGATAGGCGTAGATGTTGCCCTCGTTGTCACCCCATGCACCCACAAGGTTGTTGTACAGGGCATCAAGGATGGGCTTGTCCTGCTCGGGAACGATCTTGTAGAGAGGCACGATGTAGTCGGTGTACAGATACGAACCGATTGCCTCCGTCGTGCTGTTGATCAGAGCGGGGAGATCCTTCTCCTCGGTGACCTGGAGCTTGGAGTACAGCGCGTTCATGTTGCCGACATACTGCAACGTGATGTGGTACTTGGTCTGGGATGCGTTGAAAGCCTCAGCCATCTTCTCGATGTAGGGGATGAAGTTTCCGCCCCATGTGTGCCACCATACGACTTCGATCGGACCTGTGGATGCCGGGGTCTCGGCAGCCTTGGTGTCAGCCGCTGGAGTTGTCGCCTCGCCTGCGCCTGCGGCGAAAACGAATCCTGTCACTGCCAGAAGAACAAGCAGTAAAACAATAAGTTTCTTCATAAATAACCTCCGTTTTGTTATTTATTTTTTCCCTATGCGAATCAGCCCTTCACACCACCGGAGACCATTCCCTTGATGATGTACTTCTGGCCGATGACGAACACCGTTACTACGGGGACGATGCAGATGACCGCTCCCGCGAGAATCACGCCCAGGTTGTCACTTTCGGCACCCTTGAGCATGTCCATTCCTATCTGGATGGTGTACATGCTTTCCTTGTTCGCCATGAGCAGGGGCCACATGTACCTGTTGTAGATCGTGACGAACTCATAGATGGCCATGGACGCAATTGTCGGAACCGACAGCGGCAGGGCTATCCTGAGCCAGAAACCTATATCCCCGCAGCCATCAAGCGTGGCGGCTTCCTTGAAGTCCTTGGGCAGGGACATGTAGAACTGTCTGAGCGTGAATATGCCCAGACTGGATATCAGCGCGGTGATGACCATTCCCAGATACGTGTTGGCCAGTCCCCAGCTCTGCACCTGCAGGAAGTTGGTAATCAGGACGACCTCTCCGGGGATCATCATGGAGAACAGGATCAGGTTGAAGAGTATCTTCTTGCCCTTGAACTCGAACATGGCGAACGCGTAGGCCGTCATGCTGCAGAGGATGATCTGGGCCCCCATGATCATGATGTAGTGCAGCATGCTGTTCTTCAGATAGGTGAAGATGGCCACGTGCTTGAACACCCATACGTAGTTCTCCAGAACCGCCTTGCGCGGAAACAGCGTCACGCCCTTGGTCATCATGATTTCCGTGTCGGTCCTGAAGCTGTACGAGACCGAAAGGAAGAAAGGCGACAGGAACAGCAGCGCAATCAGGAACCTGATGATGAATCCGATTATCTTTTCTCTTGTGGTTCTTCTCATCTTCATGTCCGGCCTCCTCACTTGTAGAACACCAGCTTCTTCTCAAGGAAGAACTGGATGCGCGTCATGATGAAGATGACGAAGAACAGGACCAGCGAATAGGCGCAGGCCCTGTAGAAGCGCGTCTGCAGGATTCCCGTGCGGTATATGCTGTAGATCAGCGTCTCCGATTTGTGGTACGGCCCTCCTCCGGTGAGCATCTTGATCTGGCCGAACGCCTTGAACGATCCGGTTATGTTGAGGAACACGACGAAGAACACCTGCGGCGAAGCCAGCGGCAGCGTCACCTTCAGGAACCTGCGGACCGGGCCCGCTCCGTCGATGATGGCTCCCTCGAGCACCTCCTTGGACACCGCCCTGAAACCGACCAGCAGAAAGATGAACGAGGAACCGATTCTGAGCCATATGGTGAGGAACGCAACCGAGTAGAGGGTCCACTTTCCGTCAGTCAGCCACAGGATGTTGGTGTGGAAGAGCTGGTTCAGGAGTCCCGACTGCTTGTACAGGAACATTCCTATGGCCGATGCCGGCGCCGACGCTATGGCCATGGGGATGGCGAACATCGTCTGGTAGACCCTGTTGCCGGGCTTCTCGTCAGAGCAGATTGCCGCGAAGAACATGGCGATCAGGAAGGTTCCGAATCCGACAATGGCTGCGAACACGAACGTGTTGCGGAAAATCAGCCAGAAGTCGCTCTGGGAGAAAAGGAATTTGAAATTGTCCAGTCCCACCCACTTCTTGGGGATTCCCTTCTGGTCCGTAAGCGTGAATGCAAGATAAATGCTCTTGGCAAACGGATAGAAGGTGAACGTGGTGAAGAATATCACCGCAGGAATGAGCATCAGATATGGAGTCGGATTGAATCTTCTCCTCCGCAGCATCGGTTGAATCTGCTCTTTCTTCTTCATTTTATCTCCTCGTCTTTACCCGTCAGTTGTTCTTCGTCTGCTGGAGTTTTTCCCAGGATTCGGCGTATTTCGCATAGCCCTGGTTCACTCCGGGCTTCTCCGTCGTGACCGTGATGTTCTCTCCGTCCATCTCGACCCACGAGTTGCCGTTGTACCAGCTCATGAATACCTGCGCCCCCGCCTTGTAGTAGTAGAGGTAGTGCAGCATCTCCATCGTGGCGGTCCCCATGGAGAAAGCATATTCCGGGGACACAGCCTGTATGAAAGCCTCGTTTCCGTTGGCGTTGCTGTAGCCGTGGTGCATGATTTTCAGGACGTCGCAGTCCAGCACCGACAGGTCGTCCCTGTACAGCTCCATCATCTCTTCCTGCGCCTCAACGTAGATATCTCCGGTGAACAGCGCGCTGTTGTTCCCGTATGTCATCTTAAGGACCATGGAGTGACAGTTCATGTTGACGGTCCCTCCGGGGCCGCTGGTTCCGCCGCTCGCGACATCCGGACGCTCGGCGACCATCTCCGCCGTGGGCCACAGGACGTCGAAATGGACATCCCCTATGTCGAAGCTGTCTCCGGCCTTCACGTAGGTCACGGGAATGTTGCGGAGCTTCGAGAGGTTGAGTTCGACCCACGAGAAGTCCGTGGGATAATATCCTGTGGTGTAGACCTGCGAGAAGGAAATGACCGGAAGAAGCGTCTGCAGCCCGCCGACGTGGTCCGAATGGTAATGGGAGATGACCAGGTAGTCGATGTGGTCTATGCCGTTGGCCCTGAAGTCGGCCAGTATCTCCGAAGCGCAGCTCTGAAGGCCGCAGTCTATGAGCATGTTCTGTCCGTTCGGAAGCTCGATGTAGGTGCAGTCGCCCCAGGACTGGACGGATGTGTTGAAGAAGTGCATCCTCAGAGTGTTGTTTTCTGTGCTTCTGACCGATGTGGTCGAGCAAGAGGACGCCAGAACCAACAGAATCGAGAGAAGAATCAACAGAAAGACAGAATATCTCCGCTTCATCAATACCTCCGTGTTTATATATCTTCCACTCTTTCTTCCGTTTTCGCAACTAAATTTTTTGCTTTTTTGGGTTTTTGTGGTTTTTTGTGGGATTTTCGCCTTTGACCGTTTTTGTGTTGTTCAACGGGAAAAACATGTGTATCCTTACTCTGAAAGGGGAAGAAGCATGCTTGCTCAGGAAAGATACGCCGCGATCCTGCGGATGATAAGGGAAACAAACATAGTCAAGATCGGAGACATCGCCAACAAGCTCAAGGTCTCCAACGAGACGGCAAGAAGGGACCTGGAGACCCTCCAGGACCAGAAGCTCCTCAAGCGCGTGCACGGCGGCGCGGTGCTCATCGACCCGCTGACTGACGCCGGAATGCAGGCCATCCCCCTTCCCAAGGAGGAGGTCAGCTACGACGAGAAGGCTTCCATAGGATTCGAGGCGGCCAAGACCGTCAGGAACGGCGAGACCATCTTCCTGGACATCGGAACCACGACGCTGCAGATCGCCAAGAACCTGCGCAACAAGAAGGACCTGACAGTCCTGACGACATCGCTGGACATCATCAACGAGCTGGCCGGAACGCAGGTGACCATCATAATCCTGGGCGGAAAGCTCATCTACGACGACCTCCACATAGCCTCCCCCTTCACGGAGGAGATCTTCGCAAGGTACTACGTGGACAGGTCGTTCATAAGCTGCGGAGGAATCACCCAGAACGGGGACATCACGGACTACAGCGACATCGCCCTGAAGAGATCGGTGGTGCGCGAGCATTCGAACAGGATGGTCCTGGTGGCAGACAGCGGCAAGTTCGGAAAGAGGGCCTTCGTGAAGGTCTGCGACCTGGGGATGCTGGACTCGGTGATCACGGACACGAACCTCAGGCCCGAGTTCAGGGAGGCCCTGTCGGAAAAGGGCCTCGAGGTGATTTACGCCAGCGTGAAGAAGTGATCAGAAACCGTCCTTGATCTCGTTCAGTTTCAGGAAAGTGTGCTCAAGCGGCTTGTACAGACCGGTGTAGAGGTCCGTCAGCTCGTCGTATGTCTTCGCCGTCGAGGGATCGGGCCAGAAGTGCTTGCGCTCCCTGACGAACACCGAGGCCTCGTCCAGGTCTTTGTACTCCCCCAGACCCACAAGGGCGAAAATGGCAGCTCCCAGGGCGCCGGCGTGCTGGTTGTTGCACGGGACGCTGACCTCCGTCTGAAGCACGTTGGACAGGATCTGCATCCACTTGTCGC
>JAGABK010000167.1 GCA_017614625.1 Spirochaetales bacterium | reverse complement strand
GTTTGAAGTCTTGTTTTCACATGACAAGGGGAAGGTGTCTGAAAAGCGAAAAGGCCGCCATTGCGGGCGGCCTTTTCAGAATATGCGTCTTTCTTTCTTGGAGTATTACTTGAATATTGCTCCGAGGAGGTTGAAGTATCCCAGAAGTGCGACGACGACGTAGGTGAGCAGGAAGCAGATCGCGAGGATGAACTGCTTCTTCCACAGGGAGTTCCTGAGGTTCTCGTCCGTGCATCCGACGACTGCCATGGCTCCGCCCTGTGAGAACGGTGAGAGTCCGGTTGCTCCGGTACCTGCGTAGCAGGCGACTGTCAGTGCGACGACGCTCAGGCCGGTGTTGGCCGAGATGGCTGTGAACATCGGGATGAAGAGCGGGAAGATGACAGCGGGTCCGGTTGTGACGAAGCTGAGAAGTCCGCTGATGATGATGACCATCGGGATGATGAGGAACTTCGGGAGACTTGATGAGAAGAAGTTTCCGATGACGTCCGTGATGCCGGCCTTGACGAACATGGTGATGAGGACTGACATGCCGCAGACCATGATGATCATGTTCCAGGGGATGTAGTTCTTGACGACCTTCTGTGCGTCACCGACCTTGAATGCGCAGCAGAGGACGATTCCGATGGCGCAGAGGACCTTGATGTCGAACTTGGAGGCGAACCACTTGGTTGCGGGGTTCGGGAAGAACATGTTGGCGAAGACGGGGATGATGACCAGGATCATCATGACGATGATCATAGTGAATGTGGTCTTCTGGGCCTTGTTCATCTTCTCGGGCTCGGCGATGACTTCTGCTGCCGATCCGCTGGACTTGTCCTTTCTGGATGTGAGGAAGAAGACGACGAGGAAGAAGATTGTCGGGATGATGAACAGCGTGACGCCGTATGCCCATCCTGCGGATGTTGCGAGGGCCTCTCCGATGGACTGCTCTGCGACACCCTTGAAGAGGATACCGGAGGACGACCATGCCTGGAGTCCGCCGCCCATGGATCCGAGATATGTGGCGATCAGGGCCAGGACGGGGTTGAAGCCCATCTGAGCGGCCAGTGTGAAGGCGATCGGCGACATGATGACGGGAGTTGCTCCTGCGCCGGCACCGAGGGCCGATACGAGGAACGTTACCAGATAGAGGACGAACGGAAGAAGCTTCGTGTTCTTTCTCATGGCGTAGATGAGATGGGTGGAGACAACCTTGATTGTTCCGTTCTCAGCTGCGAAGCCGTAGAAGAACGTGACGATCATCATCTGGAAGAGCAGGGATGCCGGGAAATAGCTGATGACATTCGCGATGCTCTGCTTCATGAAGATGGTTCCGATGATGAACGCGAAGCAGATTCCGATGATTCCGATGTTGCACTTGAACTTGTTACCGATGATCACTGTCGCGATGACTGCGCAGATGAATACGATAAGTGCTGCTGTAGAAGACATTTAATACCTCTCTTAAAATTCCGGCTCCGCCGGTTGTGTTACTTTGTTTCCTCTGCCGGGACGCGCGGGGCGATCTTGACCGAGATTGCGACCGATCCGCCGTCTACCTTGACCTCTGTTCCGGTCATGTAGCTGGCCTCGTCGCTGAGAAGGAACGAGATCACGTTGGCGATTTCGGAGGGCTGTGCGATGCGGTTGATCATCCTGAGCCTGGGCGGGACGACAGCCGGCTGGGCGTCGGCGTAGATGCCGATCTTCTTTGCGGACATTCCGGACGGGGTGTCCATCGGACCCGGGCAGACGCAGTTGACGCGGATGTTGTCATCGGCGTACTGCCATGCGAGGGACTTGGTGAGGGCGATGACAGCTGCCTTGGATGCGGCGTAGCTGGCTCCGAATGCGACATGGTATGCAGCCAGAGAGGAGACCGAACAGACGGCGCCGCCGCCCTGCTTGATCAGCTCGGGGATACCGTGCTTGCAGACGAGGAACACGCTCTTGAGGTTCAGGTTCATCGAGAGGTCCCAGAGGTCCTCCGGTGTGTCGCAGACCCTCATTCCGGTCTTGCTGAATCTTGATTCCATCGCCATGCCGGTGTTGTTGACGATGTAGTTGAGTTTTCCGGCCTTCTTGACGATGGTCTCGATGCACTCCTTGACGGATTCCTCCTTGGTGACATCGCAGTAGACGTAGAACGCCTTTCCGCCCTGGTCGGTGATGAGCTTGACGGTCTCGGCCGCAGTCTCCTCCTTGATGTCGGCGACGGCCACTGTTGCGCCCTCGGAAGAGAGCTTGAGGCAGATCGCACGACCCAGACCCTGGCCACCGCCTGTGACGATGGCTACACGATCATCGAATTTACCCATTTGATTTCTCCTGGTTTTCTTGTGTTGTGAGGTAATCTTAACTGGGCAGAGATTGAGATGTCAATAATAAATGTAGTATAGATGTGGTATATTAAACTGTAAAGAAAAGGTTAATAAAAGAATAAGTCTATATAATATATGCTGTTAATTGCTAAATACGAATGGTGCAGTTTTTTGTGTTTTTAGCTGGTATGGTATAGTGCTGTATATGAAAAGATGTGATTTTTTCACATTTAGATGTTGATTCTTTGCGTTTTATTGTATAGTGTGATATAGAAAGGCGCGAAAATGATACCGGACAGCATTAAGAAATTCAGACCGAAGAATACCGAGATCCATGCCAAGAACGGCCATTACTATGTATATGAAGTGAAGGCGTTCTACGACAAGGAGACGGGCAAATCGAAGCGCAGGTCCCTCGGCTGCATAGGCCAGATCTACGAAGGGGTGGGCTTCGTTTCGAACAAGAGGAAGAAGACCGAGGACGTGACGGTACAGGTCAAGGAATACGGTGCCACGTATCTGCTGTACAGTCTCACTCAGGACGTGAAGAACACCCTGCGCTCGTACTTCGGCTTCAACGGTCTGCGCATATACGCGGCTGCTATCCTGAAGCTGCTTCCCAACTTCAGTTTCTTCGACCTTCACCACCACTACATGAGGTCCTACATAAGCGAGTACATCCCCAAGCTGGACTTCAGCTACGAGTCTGTCGTCAACATGCTCGAGGACTTCGGAGGCAAGTCCTGGTCAAGGACGATGCTGTTCAAGGAGATCGCAGGCGAAGACTGGAACAAGGACGCCGTCGTGTTCTGCAGGACGCTGTTCCTGAAGGACCGCAACGCCAAGCTCGGTACAGAGAAGATACCCTGCATAGCCAAGAACCGCATCCTCTACGCCTATGACAGAGACACCAAAACGGTGGTCTTCTATAGGACTATTCCTATTGAAATGAGCGTATCAGAGTGCTTCAGGGACATCGAAGCGAGACTCGAGAGGCCCAACGACACACTGGTCTTCGAGCCGTCTGCCTACAGCGGGAAGGAGATCGAGGAGATATCGGAGAGCGGGTGCCGTTTCATCATGCCTGCTGCCAAGAACCTGATTCCGGAGAAGGTCTCCTGGGACGGCGGGTTCCGCTGCGACAACTCGGAGGTCCTGTACAGGGAGCTGCCGTACGGGAAGGGCACGAAACTGTGCATCTTCTTCGACGCCGCGGCAAGGCTTCGCCTCCTGGCCCAGTACCTGAACGTGCACAACATCGAGATGCCCGAGGACGGCTCAATGCCTGAGCTGGACGAGGAGACCGCAACCCGGACGAAGGACTACGGCTACAGTGTGTTCATCGTCTCGCAGGACCTGAAGCCCGAGGACCTTTACAACGACTCAAAGGTCCGCTCCCAGTTCAAGAGCCTCTACCAGAACATGAACGTCTGCCCCGAGATCGACATGGAGCGCGAGAGCAAGTGGCGTATCTGCGAGGGCTGGTCGTTTCTGAACTACATCGTGTTCGTCCTGTACTTCAAGGTCCTGGCCGCCCTGAACGCCAGCGGGCTTTCCGGCTATACCATACGCAATCTCATCTCAATGGGCGAGACCGTCTGCAAGTGCCGTCTGGACGGCGTCTGGCACACGACGAACCTGGACGACGACAAGAAGGCCGTGTTCGAGAAGCTCGGGATACCCATCAGCTGAGAACCACTAAAACAAGACATTATCTGGAATCTCTGTTATACTTGAAGAAGCATCAACAGTCCGAGGAGCGTTTCTATGGATAAAAAGGTCATCATCTACATCATCATCGGCGCGGTTCTGCTGGTCATGAACCTCAATGCCTTCCGCCTCATGGCGAAGGACAAGAAGAGGGCGCAGGCTGACAAGACCCACAGCCATCCCGAGACAAGGGTTCCGGAGAAGACCCTCTTTCTGGCCACGGCCCTTTTCGGCGGATTGGGAGGTTGCCTCGGAATGTACCTGAAGAGGCACAAGACCAAGCACTGGTACTTCGCCCTGTTCTTCCCCCTTATGTTCATCACCCAGGTGGCACTCCTGGTCCTTCTTTACATCTACGTCCTGAAGTGAGGCGCAGATGGAGCAGTACAATGTGACGGGAATGAGCTGCGCGGCCTGCTCTGCGAGAGTGGAGAAGGCTGTCTCCGGCGTTCCCGGCGTGACCGCATGTTCTGTCAGCCTCCTGACCAATTCCATGGGGGTGGAGGGAACTGCGGACAGTGCTGCAATCATCAAGGCCGTTGAGGAGGCCGGCTACGGGGCCTCGGTCAAGGGAAAGGAGCCTTCCGCCTCTCACAGGGAGCAGGAGCAGGCCCTTGAGGACCGCGAGACCCCGCGCCTGAAAAGACGGCTCATATCATCGCTTGCATTCCTTATCGTCCTCATGTACATCTCCATGGGCCACACCATGTGGTCCTGGCCGCTTCCGGCATGGCTTGAGGGCAACCACATCGCCATGGGCCTGGCCGAGCTCCTGCTTGCGGCCGTTGTCATGGTGATAAACCAGAGGTTCTTCACAAGCGGCTTCAAGGCTCTGGTCCACAGGGCTCCCAACATGGACACCCTCGTGGCATTGGGCTCGTCGGCCTCCTTCGTGTGGAGCGTGTACGCCCTGTTCATGATGACGGGCGCCCAGCTTGCCGGCGACTCGGAAGCCGTCATGTCATGGATGCACAGCTTCTACTTCGAGTCGGCCGCCATGATCCTGACCCTCATCACCGTGGGCAAGATGCTGGAGGCCCGTTCCAAGGGCAGGACCACCGACGCCCTCAGGAGCCTCATGAAACTCGCACCCCAGAGCGCCACGGTCATCCGTGACGGCGTGGATGTGAAAGTCCGCATCGAGGAAGTCCGCAAGGGCGATGTCTTCACGGTCCGCCCGGGAGAGAGCATCCCCGTCGACGGAGTGGTCCTCGAGGGCTTCAGCGCCGTCAACGAGGCCGTCCTCACGGGAGAAAGCATCCCCGTGGACAAGGGTGCCGGGGACATGGTCTCCGCCGCTACGATAAACACCAGCGGCTTTCTCAGATGCGAGGCCCTTCGTGTAGGCGAGGATACGACACTTTCTCAGATAATAAAGATGGTCAGCGACGCCGCGGCCACCAAGGCCCCGATAGCCAAGATCGCGGACAAGGTCTCGGGAATCTTCGTTCCCACGGTCATAGGGATCGCGCTTGTCACGACGGTCGTCTGGCTGCTGATCGGAAAACAGTTCAGCTACGCCCTGGCGCGCGGAATCTCGGTGCTGGTCATCAGCTGCCCGTGCGCCCTGGGCCTTGCAACGCCCGTGGCAATAATGGTCGGAAACGGAGTGGGCGCCAGAAACGGCATCCTCTTCAAGACCGCCGCGTCGCTTGAGCAGGCAGGCAGGGTGGACATAGTTGCCCTGGACAAGACCGGAACCATAACCACCGGAATGCCGCAGGTCACCGATATCGTTCCCGCCGACGGTTATGATGAGAATTCGCTGCTTCAGATAGCCGCCTCGATCGAGGCGCAGAGCGAGCATCCGCTTGCAAGGGCAGTCATGGCAAAGGCCTCCGAAAGCTCCATTGAGCCGTCCGCCGTCGAAGGCTTCCGGGCTCTTCCCGGCAACGGAATCAGGGCCACCTTGGACGGAAAGACCGTCCATGGCGGAAGCGTGAAGCACATATCCGGAGTCTGCACCGTCCCGCAGGATGTCCTTGCCGCGGCCGGAAGGCTTTCGGACGAGGGCAAGACGCCGCTTCTTTTCGCGCAGGAGGACAGGCTCTGCGGAATCATTGCCGTTGCATACAGGATAAAGGATGAAAGCCCCGAGGCCGTGCGCCAGCTGCAGG
>JAGABK010000166.1 GCA_017614625.1 Spirochaetales bacterium | reverse complement strand
TGGGCCATGCTCGAGACAAGGGGCCTTGTCACCTCCATTCCGTTCGGACTTCTGGTGGGAGTTCTGAGCGTCATGCTCATAGCGGACCTGCTGATGGCAAGGGCCTGCGCCTCCAAAGCGGTCTATGCCGTGTTCAACATAGTCGCAGGGGCCGCAGGCGCGTTCTGGCTCCAGAGCCTCGTGGGCCTCGCCTCGGCGGACATCACGGCCAAGGCGGTCTTCGCCTCGCTGGTGATTATCCTTGCCACCGACGTGGCATTCATGGCGCCCCGCCTGCCGAAGCGCGGAGAAATGGTCCTGTTCTTCGACATCTCGCTCATTTTCGGAGGCCTGTTCATAGCCCTGTCCGGAAGCGACATCCTCGCCTGCCGGAGGCTGTTCACAATCTGGGGTCTTCTGGGCTGCATCATGGCCCTGACCGCCCTTGCCTCTCTGCGCCTCAGGGCGCCGCAGGAAGGGGAATCCCCTCTCAGGCCGGTCCTGTCACTTCTTGCCCTGCTGGCTTTCGCAGGAGTGCTCTATCTTCTTTCCCTCCTTGCGCTGGGCGAACTGGAAAGCATGTCATCCACTCTGGTGGGATTCCTCAAGCGGGCCGTAAGCGCCATAGGAGCCTTCATCCTGAAGGTCCTGAACGCAATCCTGGACTGGCTGAACTCCCTCTTCCGTGAGGACATGATCTACGACTTCGAGGCGGACATCTACAGCCAGACTATCGAATCCAACGTCTACCGCGAATACGGAAGCGGACGCTGGATCCTGGTCTCCGCGCTTGTCCTTGTCTTCGGCGCGCTTGTGGTCATGATCATCAGGCTCAGAGGCAAGAGGATGAAGGCGAAAGACGATGACAGCGCCGTCTCCGACGGAAAGTCTTCCGCTTCCAGGGCCGGACTGCCCCGCCTTTTCCGCACACTCTCCGGAAGGTTTGGATTCATGCTGCGCTATCTGAAAAACAGAAACAGCGCGCCGGCTCTTTTCATCTGGACCGAGCGCAGGCTCAGAAAATCCGGAATCAGGCGCAGGCCTGACGAGACCCCGCCTTCATTCCTCAGGACAAGCGCCGCCGCAAAGGCAGGCAATCCCGGGGAACTGGCAATATTGGCTGATGCTTTGGAGATGCAGTTCTACGCAGGAGAAGAGGCCGTCCTTCCGGAAGGCTTCGCCTCGGGTTTCAGGAAGAACTTCCGGATCAGTAAACAGGACCCTCAAGCCCGGGCACAGTGATCCTGAGCCTCTGATATCCCTCAAGGCCCGGCATGGGTTCGAACAGGAACCTCTCCAGGAAGAAGCGGGTGAACCGTCCGCAGTCCTCCTTCAGAACAAGGTACCTCTTTCCCTTCCTTCTCATCTGGTCCAGGGCCTCTCC
Source organism: Spirochaetales bacterium (assembly GCA_017614625.1). Classification (GTDB taxonomy): domain Bacteria; phylum Spirochaetota; class Spirochaetia; order Sphaerochaetales; family Sphaerochaetaceae; genus UBA9732. The sequence continues at coordinate 4,835 of JAGABK010000166.1, read as the reverse complement.
GAATATCTCGGCAGCCATGCCCGGTTCGGTTATTGAAGGCACGACATACAGCGCGTCCAGAAGACCGTGGTCCTCGGGAAGGACGGGGTCTTCCTGCACCATGAAGAAGCCTCCGTACTCACCCATGAGGACGGCCAGCATGGCGTGCCTGCTGCCCAGCGAAAGGCTTGAGGCCAGAGCCTTGTCAGCACTTGCACTGTCGGACGGTCTGCCGTTATCGATGGCCCATTTTGCATACATATCGTGAAAAACAGCGCGGTTGGCGTCTGTTATGCTATCGTAATAGAAATTGTTCTCAATCGTCCTTCCGGTGTAGTTGGACCTCTTCAGACTCTCCGGAAGGTGCGAGACGTCAGCTATGAACCTCACGACCATATTGTCGTTCCCGTCCACTTCCACGCAGCTGACGGCGGTGTTCTCGCCTCCCGGAATCGTTCCGTAGGCGTCGATGGGCTTGCCCAGCACCCTGGTCAGTGCGCATGTGATTGTGGTGACATGGGAGACGGCCACGACGGTCTTTCCGGGGTTCTCGTGCGCCATGTCAAGAATCGCCTTGTACGCCCTGTCCGCCACCGCCTCGAACCTGTCGCAACCGGGGATGCTGTGGTTCCAAGGCTCCTTCAGCCACACGTTCCAGAGCTCCGGATACCTGCTGGCGGTCTCGCCTATTCCGGTGCCCTCCCAGTTTCCTATGGTGTACTCGCGCAGGAGGCGGCGCGGCTGCACTTTCAGGCCCTTGCGGTCGGCAAGAGGCTTTGCCGTCATCATGGCCCTGTACAGGTCGCTGCTGTAGACGGCATCGACATGTATGCTGTCGAAACGGTCGGCCAGGGATTCGGCCTGCATCAGGCCCTTGCGGGTCGGGAAGTTGTCGAACTGCGCGTGGTTGCGCCGGCAGATGTTGCCTTCGGATTCAATGTGACGTACGAGATATACTGTTGTCTTCATCAGGCTTTAACGGACACGTAGGGTCCGTCGGCAATATAGGAAACGGTGAGTTTCCTGCCGCCCTCCTTTTCTTCGATCGCTTTGACGATGTTGCGGATGCAGTCGTTGTAGTAGTCTTCGCCTGCGCCCTCACCCACGGTGGCGCCGTCGACTCCCGGGAACAGGGGGTACTTCATGGCGCTCAGTTGCGGGCTGCAGAAGAACAGGTGGTCCTGCGGTATGCGCTTGAAGACCTTGGCCCACTGCTGCACCTGCCACTGGTCGGGGATGAACGTCCAGTCCGGCGAGGAGATGACCCTGTCGTAGTTATGCGCCCCTATGCACTTGAGAAGTGCAAGCGTGGTCTTGTAGTTCACAGAGCCCAGGATGTCGCCCGCATCCGTGTTGTCTGCAAGGATGATCAGGTATCCGTTGTCCTTGAGGATTCCCATGCTGGAGACGGCGCACTTGGCGCTCTGGTAGTGGTTGATCCCCACGAAACCGGCATGTGTGATAACGATGTCCGGCCTTCCGCAGCCTGTGACCTGCACGTCGGAGATCAGCTTCTTCACTCCCTCCTCGTGGGCCTTCTCCAGGTCTCCGCAGAAAAGTCCTGTTATGTGGAAGCTGCGGTCCAGCGTGACGTTGGCAATGAAGTCCACGCCGGCCATCTTCGCAATCTCCAGGCTCTCCTCGTGGACCGGGTTGCCCTCGATCAGAAGCTCGCAGGACTTCTCGTCTGCCATCAGCGGAGCGCCGTGGAATATGTACGTGGTTTTCTCGCCCACGATTCCCGGACACACGCTCTTGCGTCCGCCGGAGGCTCCGGCCATGAAGTGGCTCTCGATCAGGCCCGTGGCTATGCGAAGGTCCGCCCGGAGGTATCTGGAGTCTATGAGGACCTCGGTCCCGCGGCGGGTGTGTCCTATGAAGGTCTGCTCAGCGGCGTTGCGGCAGTTGTGGTTCACAACCGCGATGCCCAGCTCGAAGACCTTGGGGTCTATGATCGACCGGTGCTCAGCCTCGGACATGGCCCTGTGCGTTCCGGTGGCCACCAGGACAAGGATCTCCTGCGGCCTGTAGGAGGCCTTCATGAGGACCTCGATGATCGGAAGCAGGATTCCCTCCTCCCCCTTGTACGGGACGGGGCGGGTGTTGTCGCTTATGAGGATCACGGCCGTGGCGGACGGTTTTCCCGCCTTCTTCGCCTTTGCGATGTCATAAAGGGGCGCGCTTCCGATGGGATCCGCCAGCGCGGCCCTGATGGCCTGCCTGGGATTCCCGACCCTTTCGGGGTCCGGCATGTCTATGACCTTGGTTCCTTCGGGAAGACAAAGGTCCCTGTACTTCTTTCCAAACGGGTTCGATACTTTCATTTGGATAAAGTATGAGCCTTTACGTCGAAATCTTCAATATCGCTGAACGGATAAAAACAGCGCGGGAGCCTGCGGAAAGGAAGACCCTTCAGGTCTGCGGTAGCCGCACAGCAGGTGTCCGTGAACATGATGGAACTGCAGATTTCGCCGTAGCCTGCGTAGAACGAGGTGTTGGCCTTGACCATGACCAGCTTGTATAGCATGGGCTCCACACCGAAGTGCCTGTACAGCTGCGGGTCGCCGGTGCTTGCCATGGTGCGAGTGACCAGTATGTGTATCCGGCCGATACCCAGAAGCGCGCAGGTTCCCAGATGCCTGACAAGGCCGCGGGAGGGTCCTTCCAGCTTGAAGTCGCCGTCATGCAGGGACTTGACCTTCGCTTCGACCGTCACGGGCCTGGAGCAGACCTTGTCGATTGTTCCTCCGAGGCTGAACTTCGCCGTGTTCCCCACGCCGACCTCGAAGGCTTTGTCGACAGCAGGTCCATCCACGACAATGAAGGCCGCATCGTAGTTTTTGCCGGTTTCCAGCATTCTGGCCAGGACATCGCTGTTGTCTCCGGCGGCGCCGGCATTGGAGGAATCGGAGAAATCGACGCAGATGATGGGCTTTCCGGTTTCGTTCTTCTCTCCGGCTTCTATGATCTCGTCGAAGGAGAAGAGCTTCGGGGACATCTGCGTGCGGATAGCTTTCATGTCAGCGGCAAGCTCCTGCACGCATTTAGCGTTGACATCCGGATCGGATCCTATGGCCACGACGGCCGAACCGCCCTCCTTTACATCCAGCCAGGGCTGCATCTCGAAGATCGAATAGTCCTCGATGAATCCGTCGGAAACCATCTTCTTCGCCTTGCGCACGACGGTGGCCATGGGCTCTTTTTCGGTGGAGTATCCGCTTGCAGGCTCGATCATGGGCACGGGGCACCATGACATGTGCAGCTCCTTCTTCTTCAGGAGCTTCATGCAGGCCATCTTTCCGGCCCTGTAGCCGGTCTCGCGGAAATCGACATGGGGATATGTGAGATAGCCGCAGGCGAAATCGGAGTTGTCGAAGATCTTGCGGGTGATGTTGGCGTGCAGGTCGTACGAGGCGCTGATGACGGCGCGCGGTCCCAGGAGAGACCTGACGTGCTCCACGATGTCTCCGCAGACGTCGTCGCGTTCGGTGCTCTGGGAGGCTCCGTGCAATGAGAGTACCGCTCCGTCGAAGGGCCCCTGACTGCGCACGGCGCTGTCTATGCTTTCAATGAAGTGGTTGTAAACCTCCGGAAGCGTGATGGGACCGGCCTGGGCGCGCATCCTGATGACCGGGGCATAGGAGATTCCGTATTCCTCAAGGGCAGTGAAGATGCCTTCGGACTCGATTCCGATTCCCCTGACCGACTCACGGTAATCGGCTCCCGTCGTTATTCCGTACCTTCTGAAATCCTCCAGCGTCGTCCTTGTGGGACAGAACGAATTGGACTCCTGACTAAATTCCGCAACCAATACCTTCATATGTCAACTCCCGAACAGTTTACTTGTTTTCCTCTGCGGCCTGCTGGGCCTTCTTGTACTCGTACAGGGCGCGCAGTCCCTTGTAGGAACCTGTCATCTCGGGCCTGTCGGCCGAGTATTCGAAGCCGCTGCCGTCCGACGTCACGTAGACGTTTCCGTTCATCCATGTGAAGAAGATGTCCTGCGCACCTGCTTCCAGGTACTCCATGCACTTGCTTGCAGAGACGCTGAAAAGTCCCTCGGCGACCGCAAGAGCCGGCGATGTGACCTGGATCCACTCCGAGCTTCCAGAGGTGTCCTTTCCGTGATGCATGAGCTTCAGGACATCGACATCCAGAATCTGCAGATTGTCCTGATACTTCTCAATGATGTGCAGCTCCTGGTCCATGTAGATGTCACCGGTGAACAGCATGGAGAAGCTGCCGTAGTCAAGCCTCATGACTATGGAGCTGTCGTTCATGTCCCTGTTGCTTCCCACGCCCTGGTCGGCGGAGTTCGTCCTGCCAAGGTTGGCGTAGTCCAGGTCCTCCGGATACGGGGACAGGACGGTGAAACGGACATCGCCCACGTTGAACGCATCCCCTGCGTTCAGGACGGTCACGTCGATGTTCCTCTCCTTGAATCTGAGCTCCATCCAGTTGTAGTTGGTGGGGATGTAGCCGTTGGTGAAGGCATGGTCGAACTTTATCCCCGCCGCAACCATGCTGTTGAAGCCGTTGGCGTGGTCCGAATGGCAGTGGGAGAACACCGCGTACGTTATGTGGGTGATTCCCGCCTCCTTCAGGTATCCGGCGATCTCCGCGCCGGCGTTGGTGCCGCCGAAGTCAATCAGCATGTTCTCGCCGTTGGGGAACTCGATGTAGGTGCAGTCTCCCCAATCGGAGGCGTCCGAGTTCTTCACCTCGAAGAACCTTATGTGGAGAAGTCCGTCGGATACCCTTTCCGCTGGCTCCGGAACTCCGCCGGTCTTCGCCGTGGCGCAGCCGGCAAGCAGGCACATGGCAATGGCCAGCAGTACGAACAATATCCTGAATGA
>JAGABK010000165.1 GCA_017614625.1 Spirochaetales bacterium | reverse complement strand
GGCCCTGCGGAAATCAGCATGCCGCGCGACAGTCCGCTGTAGTAGTGGTGGTGTCCGCAGACCATGCCGGGGATGACGGTCTTGCCGTCGCCCTCGATGACCTTGTCTGCCTTGATTCCCTGCGCGGCGTTCTTTTCGACCGCGCTGATCTTATCGTCCTTGATCACGACATCCACGCCGTTGAGGACCTCGACCGGGTCCATGGTCTGGATGACCCTTGTGTTTCTTATTACGGTGACCATGCTCACTCCTCGACCCTCGTCAGAAGGTAATCGTAGCTGATGTAGACCTCTTCGATCAGGTCCTTCACCAGTGCCGGGACATCTCCCACGAGGTTTCCGTTCGCGTCGATGCTGCACTCCGTGACCTTTCCGTCGACCCTGACCAGGACCGTGCCAGTCTCGGCGTAGAAGCCGCTGTTGGTGCTGTCGTCGAAGTCGTCGCGCCTGCTGAACAGGGTGAACTTGTCCTTGTATGGCCTGCCCATGTGGTTGCAGAAGGCTGCGCAGTTTCCGCACTCGTTGCAGAATGCATCCAGATGCAGGATCTGGAACGGATCGTCGGTGTTCTCGGAGAACCTCATGTCGATCGCCACGTTGGCCCTGTTGGGACAGACATCCACGCACTTGTTGCAGTAGTACGTGCAGTCCATGCAGCGGCGCGCCTCCTTCTTCTCGTCGCAGGCGGTACAGTCCGTGCAGAGGTGGGTCTTGCGATACTGGACGTCGGCGAAGAAGCTCTCCTCTGCCTCGATGTAGGCCTCGTCCTCGGGCTCCTCCGTGACAGTCTCCTCTATCTCCTCTTCTCCGTCGGCCAGGATCTCGGCGTCCTTGATCTCGTCGAAGACCTTGTCGATGGTGTCCTCGACCGCACGGCGCGCAGATGCTATGCACCTGACGACCGTAGAAGGTCCGGTAAGGACATCGCCTATGACGTACACGCCTTCGGTTGCGGTGGCTCCGCTCTGCGGGTCTGCCGCAGGGCGCTTCTTCTCGTCCAGCGCAAGTCCCAGATATGTGAGGGCGTCCGAATCGGCGTGCTCGCCTATGGCGGCGATCAGCGTGTCGCACTCAAGTTCAATCGTCTCGTCAGTCTCGACCGGGCGTCTTCTGCCTGATGCATCCGGCTCGCCGAGGGCCATCTTCACGCAGGTGAGCTTTCCGCCCGCGATGGCCTTGGGGTTGGCCAGGAAGAAGAACTCTATTCCGTCCTCGAGGGCAAGCGAATACTCCTCGGGGTCCGCCGGCATCTCCCTGCGGCTTCTTCTGTAGACCACGCTGACCTTCCCGGCCTTCGATGTGCGCTTTGCGGCCCTTGCACAGTCCATGGCGGTGTTTCCGCCGCCTGAGACCACGACGCTCTTTCCGATGTCTAGCGCCTTGCCCTCTGCCCTGAACTTCTCCAGGAACTCAAGCGAGCCGAGGACCCTGTCCTGGTCGCCCGAGACGGAGATGGGATTGTCCTTCTCGCTTCCGATGGCGTAGTAGATGTAGTCGTATCCTGCGTCCTTGAGGGCCTTGACCGTGACATCGTCCATCTTCGCGTTGAAGCTGAACTTCACGCCGTGGTCGGAGATGTGCTTTATGTCGGCCTCGACCGCCTTGGGGTCGATCCTGAACGACGGGATGATGTTGGCCACCACGCCGCCTGCGTTGGGAGCCTTCTCGTAGACCGTGGTGTCGAAGCCCGAGCGGGCCAGGAAGTAGGCTGCAGAAAGTCCTGCGGGACCTGCTCCCACGACAGCGGCCTTGACCGGGGACGGGGCTGCCGGAGCCTGCCAGTTGGCAAGGTACTCGGCCGAGCCCTTCTCGACCGCGGCCTTCTTCATGTCGCGGATATGCACCGCGCCCTCGTAGTCCATCCTGGCGCAGTGGAACTGGCACTGGTGGTCGCAGATGTTGCATGTGATGTTGGGAAGCGCGTTGCCCTCGTAGATGACGGCAAGGGCCTCGGCGTAGCGGCCGTCTCCCACAAGTCCCACATAATCGGGGATGTTCTGGTGGATGGGACAAGCCTGCATGCAGGGCGAGACGTAGCAGTCGAACATGGGCAGGCTGTCGTCGACCTTGGCCGCCCTGTCGCCGCGGAAGGCGCGCTGGGAATAATAAGCCTTGGCTGCGTTCTCCGAAAGGGCCTTCACTGCAGCGGAATCGATGTCCTGTTTCGCCCAGGTCTTGCTTTCTTTCTCGAGTTTCTCGGCCATGCGGGCCATTCTTGCGTATCCGCCCGGCTTGAGCATGTCGGTGGCCATGGTAATCGGCCTGATGCCTGTGTCGAAGATGTCCTGCACGGAGAAGATGGTGCATCCGCCGCTGTATGAGATGGGAAGCTTTCCGCCGAACTCCGCGCTCAGGAGGCTTGCGACCGTGGTGGATATCGGAAGAAGGGCGCGGCCGGACATGTACTTCTCGTCTCCGGGAAGGACGGAGCCGTCGTTTATGTTGCCCAGGGTGTTAGTAAGCTTGACTCCGAAACCCAGATTCTGCTTTCCGGCAAGGTCCACGAGCCTGTGGAGCATCGCCACGGCGTCGGGATACTGGAGGTCGTGCTCGAAGCTCTCGCGCCTGAGGCCCACGTGGTCGAAGCCTGTCAAATCGAGGATCCTGCGGACCTCGTCGTAACCCAGAAGGGTCGGGTTGAGCTTGACGAAGGTGTTGAGCTTCTTCTCGGTGAGCATGTATGAGCAGATGGCCTCGATCTCCGTCGGCGGGCAGCCGTGCATGGTGGAGATAGTCACGCCGCGGCAGATGACCGGGCTGATGCGCTCCTCCAGACCCTTGAGGGCCTTCTCATGGCCTTCGAGGTCCGAGCCGGCAAGGAGGTTCCCCTCCTCTATGATGTTCTTCAGCTCTGCCTTGTACTGCGCGAAGAGCGGACTGCGCGCGGCGTCCCTCATGCCGTCTATGTAGGTCTGCATCTTGGGCTGCTTGATGCCCTCGAGGTTGTAGCCGACGCTCATGTTGAAGATGAAATCGGGCTCTGCTGCCTTGCCCGTGAAAGCTGCCTGGATGAGATGGACGGCGAACCAGGCCTTTAGGTACTCGTCGAAGGCCTTCTCCAGGGTGTACTCGGTTGACCATTCCACGTTGTGGCCCTCGTCGCGTGCGTCGATGCAGGGTTTGGCGATCTCAAGATGGTCCATGATCTGGACGGTCTTGAGCTCCATGAAGCGCCCTCCGACCATGTAGGCGCTGACTATGTTCTGTGCAAGCTGCGTGTGGGGACCTGCCGCAGGGCCCAGCGGAGTGGCGCACTTCTGTCCGAAGACCGATATCCCGTGCTTTCCGTCGGGTCTGAAGAAATCCTCCTTGTGGATTCCGAAAATCGTACCATGGTTGCGGTATTCCGAAAAAATCCTGTCTATGAGTTCCTCGAAAGGAACGGGACGCATTCTGTCACCCATGCTCTTCTCCTTGGTTTAAAATACTCCAATTATCATTTTAAACCATGTTGTTTCAAAGTCAAATCGTTTTTCGCAACAAAGCGCAACAACCGATTTACAATGCAGGCCTCCTGTGCGATAATCATAATGGATTGTCATGCGGCTTTTCGCCGTTGTCAGTCCATGGAGGAAAAATGCTTATCAATCTGAACGTAAACCCCGAGGTCAGGGCCCGAAACATCCAGCTCTGCAGGGAAAAGGGAATCCTTCTTCCCACCTTCAAGCAGATGATGGATCCGTCCAAGGTCCCCGCATCGGTCAAGGCCAAGCTCGCCAAGACCGGACTGTGGGACGTCAATCCCGTGAACCTCTTCAGGGTCACATGGAAGAACGAGCCCGTCATGCAGGGCGGCGGTTTCGGAGATGTGAACTATATTGAGATTCCGAAACAGCTTACCGGCGTCAAGGCGAGGATCTTCGCCCTTGTCGGAAAGTACTTCCCCACCGGAGCCCACAAGGTCGGAGCCACCTACTCCTGCCTGGCACCGGCGCTGGCGACCGGAAACTTCGACGCCCAGAACCAGCAGGCCGTATGGCCTTCCACCGGCAACTACTGCCGCGGCGGCGCATACAACAGCGCCCTTCTGGGATGCAAGTCCATTGCAATCCTTCCCGCGGAGATGTCCCAGGAGCGCTTCAACTGGCTCAAGACCGTCGCAGGCGAAGTCATCGCCACACCGGGCTGCGAGTCCAACGTCAAGGAAATCTTCGACAAGTGCCATGAGCTCGATGCCGAGC
>JAGABK010000164.1 GCA_017614625.1 Spirochaetales bacterium | reverse complement strand
TGGCTGAATCCGGGTCTGATGACCGGTGTTTTTTCAGCCAGATTCCATGGGATGAACCATTTTGGCTGAAAGGCAATCAGCCAGAAAACCGCGGCATTGAGAATCTGGCTGAAAATGAATGGATCCACGGTTTTCCCGGAATCCAGTTGTTTCCCTTCAAAACAGAAAAAGAAAGGGCTGCAGGAGTCCCGCAGCCCTGTGGACAAAGCAGAAATCAGCTTTCGCTTTCCGGTGTCTCCGCCGGCGGTTCCGGCGTCTGCGCCTTCAGCTTCTTTCTCTCCTTCAGCTTCGCCGAAACGATCGGGTAGGCCAGAGCCACGATCGAGATGAGGAACAGGATCACGGTCAGCGGTCTCTGGACGAATCCCACGGGGCCAGTGACCATGAGGGTCTGCACGTAGTTCGTCTCGATGAGCTTTCCGAGGACCAGTCCCAGTACGAGCGGGGATGCAGGATAGTCGAACTTCTTGAACATCCAGCCGATCAGACCGAAGGCAAGGCATGTTCCGACGTCGAACATGGACTTCTTGATCGAATAGCTTCCGAGGATCGCGAATGCGAAGATCAGCGGGTAGAGGATGGTCTTCTTGATGTATCCGACCCTCACCCAGAGCTTTGCGCCGTATGTTCCCACGAGGACCATCAGGACGTTCGCGATGAACATGGAAGCGAACAGTCCGTAGACCAGGGCCGGCTGGTCCGTGAAGAGCTTGGGACCCGGGTTCAGGTTGTGGATCATAAGGGCCGAAAGCAGGACGGCTGCAGTGGAAGAGCCGGGAATTCCGAGCGTGAGCAGCGGAACCATGGCGCCTCCGACCGAACCGGAGTTCGATGCCTCGGCGGCCGCGACTCCCTCCGGAGCTCCGTGACCGAATTCCTCGGGATGCTTGCTGGCGCGCTTCTCCACGTCGTAGGCGAGGAACGAGGCGATCGTTCCGCCGGCGCCCGGGAAGATTCCGATGAGACAGCCGATGAGGCCTGCGCGCAGGATGGAGAACTTGAGCTTCCAGTAGTACTTGATCTTGGGAAGCTTGTAGTCGATCTTCTCCCTTTCGGTCTTCTGTCCGGACTTGTAGTGCTCCAGGTTGTTCAGGACCTCGCCCAGGGCGAACAGACCGATCAGGACCGGGACCATCTCGAAGCCGTCGAACAGCTTGGTGACGCCGAACGTGAAACGCTTGATTCCGAACGTCGGGTCAAGGCCCATGGTGTTCAGGAGCAGGCCGAAGATGCAGGTGACAAGGGCCTTCTGCTAGTTCTTGCCGCCGAGGGTGGCGACGGTGGTAAGGCCCATGATGCACAGCGCGAAGTACTCCGACGGCCAGAACTTCAGGGCGACCCTTGAAAGCGGGACGCTGAAGAAGATCAGGATCAGGGCACCGATGATGCCGCCGAAGGTCGAGGCCCACAGGGAGATTCCCATGGCTTCGCCCGCGCGGCCTTTCTTGAGCATCGGATAGCCGTCGAATGCCGTGACCGTGGCCGACGGCGTTCCCGGCGTGTTGATTGCGACGGCTGTAATCGATCCGCCGTAGTTGGCGCCGATGTAGATTCCCATGAGCATCACCATGGCGGTGATGGGGGAGAGCGAGTAGGTGATGGGCAGCAGCAGCGCGACGGCCATCGACGGTGAGATTCCGGGGATTGCTCCTCCCAGGATTCCGACGACGACTCCGAGCAGGATGAACAGCACGGACTGAACGCTAGCAATCGTGGAGAAGCCCATTCCCAGGTTTGTGAAAATAGTACCCATGCGGACCTCCCCTTACTTGATGAGCCAGCTGAACCAGGTTCCGAACGGGAGCTTGATGTACAGCAGCTTGTAGAAGACGAAATATGTGAATATGCACCAGATTACAGGCACCAGGATCAGCTGGAGCTTGTTCTTCTCTCCCATGGCCAGCATGACCGTGACGATGAAGATCGCGCTGGAGAGATAGTATCCGATGTAATTGAACATTATCACACTGAAAATCGAACCCACACCGACCAGAAGGGCGAAGACCCATCTGTTGAACTTCTCATCGGGCTTGTTGCCCTGCTTGATCACTGCGACGAAGGCACCCACGGATGCCAGCAGCATGAGAAGGGCCCAGAGTCTGGGCATGGTTCTGGGCGTTGCGCCCGCCTCCGCGGCGAGCTTGCTCACTCTGAGATTGAAAGTGAGCAGGAAGAACAGCAACGTGACGAGGTCCATGCCGCACAGGCACAGAAGCTGCGCTTTGACGGGTTTTGTCCTCTGGATGCTGTTGAACAGGAAGTACAGACCCACCATGATCACAAGGAATCCCCCCATGATCCACCAGTAGCTCAGTCCTGTCAGCCATTTTGAAAAAGCTTCCATATTATCCCCATAATGAAAAAAGCCCGGGGGAGGGAGTCTCCCCCAGGCGGAATGCGAGAATTATCTCTTGTAACCGGCGCTAATCTGGTCGACGCTCTTGAGGACCTCGATCGTGCTGACGACTTCGTTCTCGACAGTCTGCGTGAAAGCTTCGGTCTTGTCCGTGAGGACAGTGAGCTTGTTGCCTGCCATGTAGTCGATCCACTCCTGGTCTGCGGAGACCTTGTCGCAGAGATCCTGGAACCACTTGATCATTCCTTCAGGTGTTCCGGCCTTGACTGCGTAACCTCTCCACATGGAGATGTTGTCCAGAGCCTCGCTGTAGCCGAGCTCCTTGTAGTTGGGGACATCCTCGAGTCCGGGAACCTTGGTCGGGTTTCCTATGACAAGAGCTCTGACTGCGTACTTCTTGGTGTCGCCGGGGTTTCCGACGGAAGCGACTGTCTGTCCTCCGAGAAGGGCGGCGAAGTTGTTCTTTGCGCTCTCATAGGAGATGGCCTTGAACTCGACTCCCTCGATCGAACCGAAGACCTGGACGGCGTCGATGTACTTGGCTCCGTAGTTCGGCTCGGACAGGGTGATGACGTTGCCCTTTCTCGCCCAGTCGATCAGTTCCTGGAAGGTCTTGAACTCGGAAGTCTCGGGAACAAGCACGCAGTACGGATCGGCCATGAGGTTGTAGATGAAGGTGAATCCGTCGACATAGGTCGAGCACTCCAGCTCGGACTGGATGACGGCGTCGAGGTATGTGGGTGCAAGAGCGAAGACGGTATATCCGTTCGCTTCCTGATTGAGGACCCACTCACCGGCGGTAAGTCCGCTGGCTCCGGCGTTGTTGTCCACGACGAATGTCGCGTCAGTGTACTTTGCCGCGATCTCGACCCACTTTCTGGAGTAGAGGTCCATGGCGCCGCCGACTGCGACGTGGTTCATGATTGTGATGGGCTGGCTGGGTGTCCAGGCAGTCTCTGTAGCTGCGGCCTCTTCCTGGGCTCCGGTTGCGAACAGGGTCGTGAGCCCTACCAGAAGAACTGCCAATACCAACAGTGTTTTCTTCATATTATTTCTCCTCTTAATGTGATTTGCGTATTACCTGTCATCTCTGGAACAGGTCGAATGCCAGACCGTGCCTGAGACCTCTGTCGGAGATCGTCAGTCCGTCGGCTCCGAGCCTGTCGGTGATGACCTTCAGGATGCATGCTCCGGCCAGGATGACATCGGCCCTCTTGGGCTGCAGGCCGGGAAGCTCCTTGCGCTGCTCGATGGTGCGCCTGGAATACTCGGCGATCTGCTCCTCGATGTCCGCCTTCTCGAGCCTCGAGCCCTGGATGACGTTCGGGTCGTACTTGACCATCTTGTGCTTCACGGCGCCCATGCTGGTGACCGTTCCGCCCATTCCGACGAGCTGCGCGGGCTTTCCGGTGACTCCGGCCTCGGCGAACTCCTTGTCGATCTGTGCGATTGCGGCCTTGACCTCATCGCAGGTGACGGGGTCGGACTTCAGGTAGTTCTCCGTGATCCTGACCGCGCCCAGATTGACCGAGAAGCGCTTGACCATCTCGGTGCCCTTGCCGTAGATGAACTCCGTGCTTCCTCCGCCCGTGTCGAAGACCACCAGGTCGGCGTCCTTCTCGAGGGGGAGTCCGGACAGGATGGCCAGATAGCTGAGTCTTGCCTCTTCCTCACCGGGGATGATCTTGACTTCGACGCCGCAGGCATCCTTCACCTTGGCGACGAACTCGGCCGAGTTTCCGGCCTTCCTGAGCGCCATGGTTCCGACGCTGACGATCTGGTCGGCGCCGAGCTCCTTGGCCTTGGCTGCGAAAGCCGCGACGGAGGCGACGTTCCTCTCCATGGCTTCCGGGCTGATGAGTCCGGTTGCGTCCAGGCCTTCACCCAGTCTTGCGATGTCGTTCGTGTCCAGGACCGTCCTGATGGTCCTGTCCTCGGCCAGCTCTCCGACGAAGAACTTGATGGAGTTCGAGCCGATGTCGATGATTGCTTTTCTGCTCATTGTTCCTCCCCGGTCTCAGTCGACCCAGGCGGGAAGTCCCACAGCCTGCTTCATGGCCTTGAGGTAGTTGATGTTGGGCAGCTTCTCGACTCCGAGGTCCCTGACGACCTTCATGACGAGCTCCGGGTCGATGTGCTCGACGCAGATCGTCCTGTTGGCGACGCCGTTGAACTTGGTCTCGGCGATCTCGACGGTCGTTCCCTCGATTGTGTAGATCGATCTCTCCTTGTAGACATCGACGATCACGAGGTCCTTGCTCTTTCCGACGACCTCCTCGAGGTACTGGTCATAGGTGTACTCGTCCCTTTCGAACGCGGGTACGTCGACTTTGAAGAAGTTCTTGAACAGGTTGGCGATGTCTTCCTTCTTGAGGGGGAAGGATAGCTTCATTGTGGGATACCACTGCT
>JAGABK010000163.1 GCA_017614625.1 Spirochaetales bacterium | reverse complement strand
TTCATGATGGGCACGGCGGACTCGGAGAAGGAGTACAAGGCGATCATGGACGGCTTCGCTTCCAACGAGTTCTCGATTTTCGTGTGCTACAACGTGGTCAATCCGGAGGCATCCCCCGAAGGCACCTGCCTGTGTTCGCTCACGACGTTCTGTTCGCCGTCCGACTGGGACAACCTGAAGAGATCGGACTATGCGGACTTCAAGACCGGATGCGCCCGGACCCTGATCCGCAAGCTGAAGGAGAACACTGGAATAGACCTGGAAGGCCATATAGAAGAGATCTCCATAGCAACGCCGTGGACGTTCGCACGTTACATAGGAACCCCGGAAGGCTGCGTATACGGGCATGAGACGACCGGTTGGGACGACATTATCTCCAGGACGCTGCAGATCAATAAGGACTATCCGGTCAAGGGGCTCAGACCCATAGGAGCAGGAGGCCCCAGGGGCGACGGTTATTCGTCGGCCTACGAGTGCGGCCGCCTCATGGCGAATCTGGTGCTCGACGAGCTGAAGCAGTGGGAGGCGTCCGATGAAAGGTGAGAGACTGAAAAAACTCAAGGTCAGGATCAGCAGCTTCTCGCTTAAGGACATGCTGAACTTCAAGAACCTGCCGCTTCGGCGCGACAAGGCCATAGAGGCCGCCGAGGACAAGGAGATCGTCGCCGATTTCCCGATAAACAACAACGCCAGGGCGCTGCATCCCGATTACCAGAAGATGGTGGTCCAAGGCATCATTGACAGGGATTCCCTGGGTACGAAGACTCTTGTGCTGAAGAAGGCCGACGGCTCGGCAGCCGCATGGTTCCGTCCGGGACAGTACGTGTCGCTGAAGATGAAGATCGGAAGCAGCTACGTCTCGCGCCCTTATTCCGTCTCATCCTCGCCCAAGATGACCCGCGACGGCAAGATCCACGTGACGGTCAGGCCCAAGGAAGGCGGTTTCGTCTCGAAACACCTTCTGGAAGATGTAAAAGTAGGCGACAGCCTGCTTGTTTCGGGACCTGACGGGCAGTTCTACCACGACCCGCTTCGCGACAGCTCCAATGTGGTGGCAATAGCCGGCGGCAGCGGAATCACTCCGTTCATATCCATGGCATTCGCGATTCGTGACGGAATCGAGGACTTCAATCTGACCATTATCTCGGGCTCGCGCACCGGGGATTCCATCCTGTTCCGCAAGGAGCTTGAAGTTCTTCAGGAGGAGACCGACAGGGTGAAGGTCGTCCACGTCCTTTCCGAGGAAAAGAAGGACGGATTCGAGCACGGCTTCATCACGGCGGACCTGATTAAGAAGTACGCTCCCGAGGACTATTCGCTGTTCATCTGCGGTCCGCAGGGCCTGTACACCCACATGGACACGGAGGTGGCCAAACTCGGACTTCCCGCAAGGCGTGTGCGCCGTGAGATCCTGGGCGCCGAAATCAGGGCCGAGGACGGTGCGTTCGAGACCTACACCCTGAAGGTCATCCAGGGGCCGCAGGTCTTCGAGATCCCGGCGCGGTCGGACGAGAGCCTTCTCGTGGCCATAGAGCGCGGAGGGATAATGGCGCCTTCCAAGTGCAGGAGCGGCGAGTGCGGCTGGTGCCGCAGCAAGCTTCTGTCCGGCAAGGTGTTCATCCCGTGCTCGCACGACAGCCGCCGCCAGAAGGACAGGGAGTCGGACCACATCCACGTGTGCGTGACGTTCCCGCAGTCGGACATAGTGCTCGAGATACCCAGGGGCGATTATCCGGTGGATTGACCGGAAAGCATTTTTATGTGATACAATGACCTCATGAAGAAAACCCTGCTCATCATCGTCCTTGCATGCCTTGTCATCGCCTCAGTGTCCGCAAGTTCCGCCACGGGAACTTTCGGAAACATCGACGTCACGGATTACACCGGAAAGCGCGTCACGGGCGATTTCTTCAAGGATTACGACGTGACGGTGATCAACGTCTTCACGACATGGTGCACGTGGTGTGTCAAGGAGCTTCCCGACATCGTGAAGCTGGCCAAGGAGATGCCCGAGGGCACGAAGATCATCGCCGTCTGCGCGGACGCCTATGAGGCTCCGGACGACCTGAAGGCCATTCTTGAGGCCTACAAGGTCGATTTCCCCGTGCTCAAGATGACGGAGAAGCAGGTGAAGGAAATCGGGACCATAATCGGTTATCCCACGACATTCTATGTGAACAGTGAAGGCACCATCCTTGACATCACGATCGGAATGCCTGCGGGCGGGGTCTCGGGATACAAGACGAAGGCAGTCCAGCTGCTGGAGAAATACAGAGCTTCGAAGTGAGGGGTGGATGAAGAAGTTTGTAATCATTGTTTTGGTTCTGGCCATGGCGCTTCCGGTCTTCGCGGCCAAGCAGCGCAACATGGACGTGAAGAACTTCGAGGCGTTCAGGTTCTATGGGGATGAGAAGGTCACTGCCGAAATCTTCGGCAAATACGATGTGACCATGATCAATTTCTTCACGACGACCTGCGTCTACTGCATGTGCGAGCTTGACAGCCTCGGCCAGGTGAAACTCGGGATGCCCGAGGGCTGCAACATCATAGCCGTCTGTGCGGATGCCTATGATTATGCAGAGGCCCTGGAGGATGTGTCCAATGCCTTCACTCCCGATTTCCCGCTTCTGAAGATGACCGCGGAACAGCTTGCCAGGTTGCCCATGGTGATAGGATATCCGACAACGCTCTACGTCGACAGGGAAGGGAACGTCCTAGAGATCGTCACCACTGCTCTGAATCATCCTACGGAGATGTATCTCCAGAAAATGAGTGAGAATCTCGCCAAGGTGAAGAAGTGAAGAAAACAGCTGTCCGTGTGGCCCTCATAGTCGTCGCGGTGGCCTTCATCGTGTTCGGGATCTTCAGGAACGAGACCGCCCTTGTCCTGAGCAAGGGAAAGGCGATCTGCTTCGCCTGCATAGGACTTGGCTGATGAAGAAGAAACTGAAGCAGGAGACAAAGAGGACCTTCATACAGCTTGCGGCCGCGGCTTTCTTCAACGGCTATGCCGCAGGCTTCGTCAAGGGACACATCTTCACCGGAAAGACCAAGATACTGTGCGTCCCGGTGCTCAACTGCTATTCCTGTCCGGGTGCCCTGGGCTCATGCCCCATAGGGTCGCTGCAGGCCGTCATAAGCAGCCGCAAGTTCAGGTTCAGCTTCTACGTGCTGGGCATGATAATGCTGTTCGGAATCATCCTGGGACGCCTGATCTGCGGCTTCCTGTGTCCGTTCGGCCTGATCCAGGACCTGCTCCACAAGATCCCGCTTCCAAAGGTCCGCGTCAATCCCAAGGTGGACAGGATTCTGCGCTATCTCAAGTACGCGGTACTGCTGGTCCTTGTCATCCTGCTTCCCATCCTGATCCGCAACGAGGTGAACATGGGTTACACCTGGTTCTGCCAGTACGTGTGTCCGGCCGGAACTCTTGCCGGCCTTTCGCTGATTGCCTCAAATCCGTTTTTGGCCCAAATGCTGGGCTTTTTGTTCAGCTGGAAGATGTGCATCCTCGTGATCGTGATCATCTCGTCCACGCTGATCCACCGCCCGTTCTGCAAGTACCTCTGCCCGCTGGGAGCCATCTACGGGCTTTTCGCCAAGTTCAGCCTGTACCAGTTGAATCTGGATAAATCCAAATGTGTGGGATGCGGAAAGTGCGAGAAGGTCTGCCCCATGGACGTCAAGTGCACCACGGACATAAACACCGCCGAGTGCATCCGCTGCGGACGCTGCAAGGCCGCATGTCCGGTGCATGCAATCGGATCGACATTCGGATTCGACAGGTCCGCGAGGAAGGCAGCGGAAGCGTCCGTGGAAAAGCCTGCTGAATGATGAAACGTCCGGTTTTTCTTTTCCTTGTCCTTATTGTTGTCTGCACCCCGCTTCCCGCAACGTTCAATGCGGTCGTGGATGTAACGCCTTACTTCACGTTCGACAACACTCCGTCGGGTATCGAGGGCCTGGACTGGAAGCAGGCCTCCGGCCTTCAGGTTCCTTCATGGTGGGAGACGAAGCAGGACTTTTGGTACGACGCTTTCTCGAAGCCTTCCTTCATGAATCTGGGCTTCACGCTTGACACAGACAATGTGGACCTGGTCGTCCTGGTGGACTTCATGCAGGACATCTTCGTACAAATCAGGGACCGCGGGAAGCTTCTGACCAACGTCCCGTTCATCAACGGGGCCAACCTGGACCTGACCTTCCCGCGCGTCGGGTATCTGGACTTCACATCTTCATCCGGGAACCTGTACCTCTCGCTGGGCCGCAGGCAGATCAAATGGGGGCCGGGTACCTACGGGATGGCGCTGTCGGACTCCCAGCCGTATCTCGACGGCCTGTATCTCAACGTGGGTTCGGACATCGGCGGCAGCTGGCGTTTCGGCTACGACTTCGTCGCCCTTGCCTTCAAGCATTACCTCGACATAGGGGTCGTCTCCGACGGAGCCCCGCAGACCACGTTCGCCCACAGGTTCACGTTCGGCTGCGACAGCTTCAGGATATCGATGACGGAACTGAACAACATCTACGGGAAGGTGCCGACGCTTGTGGACTGCACGCCCATAGCCCTGTGGCACAACAACTTCCAGGACGACTGCTCGAACGTCATGGTGGACCTGGCACTTGAGGGCAGGGTGGGGCCTGTCAGGGTCTTCGGATCCCTGGCTCTGGACGATTTCCTGCTTTCCGGCGAGCCCAACACCAATCCCACGGCGATAGGGGCATCGGCCGGCATCGAGATGCATCTGGTTCCGGGCGAGGCCTTCGGGGGCAGGGATTTCAGCAATTCCCTCTACGCGATCAAGGACGAAACGTTCCATGAGGAGGGAGGGCTGAACCTCTCCTACGAGTTCTACCTCTGCAGCACCTTCATGTACAACAGGGCGGTGAAGGCGGGCAAGTTCACATCGTCCTTCCAGGTCAATTCGAACGTCGGGCCCAAGAAGTTCTACGACGAGGATGCCTTCTTCCTCGGTTTCAGGTACGGCCCGTCAACCAGGGTGCACCTTTTTTCGGCAAGATATGAGACCGCAAGGCTCGGGGTGACCTTCAGCGCGCAGCTGCTCTCGAGGGGCTCGTACTACATCGACAGCGTCTATGACGATGACGCCAAGTCCACTAACGACCCGTTCATCTTCACCCCGCCTGTGACCGACGTGCTGACGCTGGACGCTTCGGCCAGATACTGTCCGCAGCCGGGTCTGAACCTTGTGGCCACGCTCTCGTTCACACGCGACATCACGCACCGCACTTCCGTCTTCAAGGCCTGCGCCGGGGTGGAGATGGCTGTCTGCGACATCGACTGGAAGAACCTGTGAAATAATGAAAAAACCGGTCATTTTTCTTTGACTTATTGAAATCCGTCCTCTACAATTCAACCATACTGAAAAAGAGGGAGGGAGAAATGAGAAAAACTATCTCCATTATAGCTTTAATTGTCGTCCTTATCGCAATGGTCTCCTGTGCATCCGCGGGTGGCGCTGCCAAGAAGGCTGACGACGATCCTGCAATTCATGTCACAACCATGGAAGAACTGGCTGAAGCCGTAAAGGCGGACAACGCGATCGTCATCGTGGACAATGACATCGCCTGGAACCCGATGTACGTGAACGGAGCCCAGTTGGAAATCAGGACCGGAGAGAACGCGGTCATCGATTTCAACGGACATCAGATAACCGAGCTCAAGCATGCTGCACTCCGCATCTTCGGTGACTTCACGATCAAGAACGGAACCTTCATCGGCGAGGGAAACAGCTACGGCCTGCTGATCAACAGCAACAACACCACATCAGGTGTCGACTACAATCCCGAAACAAGAGAGAACCACAGGGTCATAGTCGAGAACATGAAGCTTGTCGAGTGCGGAATCAGAGCCGAGCTCTCGACAATCGACATCATCAACTGCGATATCCAGAATTCGGGAGATTCCGGCAATGGAAACACCGTTTACTTTGTCGGCGTATTCGGCACAGTCTCCGGTGGAAAGCTTTCGCAGACCGGAGAGGCGCAGGAAACGATCTCAAGGACCAACTGCGTCTACGCTTCAGGCAACTCCACTGTCAGTATCATCGGAGTCGCTCTCGAAGGAACCAAGAGGGTCAACGCATACAAGAACGTAGTCTCATACACGGTCAAGGATTGCCCGGACGCAGTCACGACGACTCCGGATTACGTCAAGTTCCTCTGATCCGTAGCGACGGACAGTTTCAGTTTGAATTACTCTTTTCAGCCGGGTTCGCCCGGCTGTATTTTTTTCTTTGCTGAGAGTTCGGGGAAAGATAATAGGGGCAATGAAAAACAGATTCGGCCAAATCATCATATTAATTGAAAAATGGCTGAAAAAAATTGAAGG
>JAGABK010000162.1 GCA_017614625.1 Spirochaetales bacterium | reverse complement strand
TACAAGTTCAGGCAGTCCACCGTGGTCGTGGAGATCGAGATCGAGAACCTCTCGGAAGAGACGATATCCGGCTTCACGTACACCAGCACCGTCAACCTGGCGCTGCCGGTCAGATGCGCCGCCACATGCCCCGAGGGCGAGCTTCCTGACGGAAGCCCCGTCCTGACGCAGAGCATCCACGTTTCCGACAGGAACTGCCCCTTCAGCATCTCGCTGGTCTTCGGGGACGAGTGCCTTGTCAGGAAGGAAGACATATCTAAACCGACACGGACATGGCTTGGAGACAAGTCGTTCTACGAATACACGCAATTCAGAATTCAGAAGAAGCTCTCTCTGGAGCCCGGAGCCACCGACAGGCTCACCATAGGGTTCAGGACGGAGAGACGCAAAGGAGACACACAATGACACTTCAGAACAGAGCCATCCTCGAGCAGTTGAGAACCGAATCCCAGGCAATATGGAGGGGACTTTGACCCGGAAGGGCTGAAATCTCAACTTGCTGATTTGGAAAAACAGACCCAGGAGCCGGACTTCTGGGGAGACAAGCAGAAAGCCGATTCGGTTTTCGCTCAGATAAACGCCCTCAAGGACATCATCCTGCCCTTCGAGAAGCTCATTTCGGACATCGACGAGACCTACGACCTCATAGAGCTTTATGAGGAGGAGGACGACACCAACGAGGAGTACGCCCGGGAGGTCGACGAGAGGATCCTGTCGCTCCAGGACGAGTACAGGCCCCTCAAGCTCAAGACCCTGCTCAACGGCAAGTACGACAAGGGCGACGTGTTCCTCACCATCCACGCCGGCGCGGGCGGAACCGAGGCCTGCGACTGGACATCCATGCTCATGAGGATGTACCTCAGATGGTGCGAGCGCCACAAGTTCAAGACCGAGATCCTCGACACGCTTGAGGACGAGGGCGGCTACAAGAGCGTCACCATCCAGGTCACCGGTCCCTATGCCTTCGGATACCTCAAGGGAGAGGCGGGGGTCCACCGTCTGGTCAGGATCTCGCCGTTCGATTCGAACGCGAGGCGCCACACGTCCTTCTCGTCCGTCTACACGTCCCCGGTGGTCGATGACAACATCGACATCGAGATCAAGCCCGAGGACATCAGGATAGACACCTACAGGGCCGGAGGAGCCGGCGGCCAGCACGTCAACAAGACCGATTCGGCCGTCAGGATCACGCACTATCCCACAGGAATTGTCGTCCAGTGCCAGAACGAGCGCTCGCAGATCATGAACAAGGACAAGGCCTTCAAGATGCTAAGAAGCCGCCTGTACGACTACTACAGCCAGAAGCTGGCCGAGGAGCATCAGGCAGAGGCCATAGAGAAGAAGGACATCGCATGGGGCTCGCAGATCAGAAGCTACGTCTTCCAGCCCTACACGATGGTGAAGGACGCCAGGACCGGCGAGCAGACCGGAAACATCCAGGCGGTCATGGACGGAGACATCGACAGCTTCATCGAGTCGTTCCTCAGATGGAGCCAGGAGAAGTAATTGAAACGCCGCTTCGCCGTTCTGGCCCTGATGACGGCCATGGCCTTCGCGTGCGCGCTGCATGCAGGCACGTTCAGGGTCATGGTCTGTCCGTCGAATGAGGAGATAGAGTCCTTCATCGACTGTTTCTTCCCGACACGGGCGTACGATGCCGCCGTCCTCGCCTCGCAGCAGGAGAGGCAGACGGCCGCCGTGGGGAAGGAAAGGGGAGAGAAACTGGCGAAGGCCTACGATTTGGAGAACGCCTCGGCCATAGAGGAGGCCAGGGAGCTGTTCGACAGCCCCGTTGAGTTCGACGATGAGGAGGAGAAGCCCTTCGACGTGGTCCTTGCGAAGGCGTCTCGGGAATTCGACGCGCAGACGCTGTGCTCGGACCCTGTGCTGCTGGATTACCTGTGCCGGGAGTACGACACGGACCTGATCCTGATCCCGTACATCTCGAGCATACAGGGCTTCAGGCACATAATGCTGTACGCCTACAGCTATGGCGACAGGGAGGCGGTGCTCGTCTTCGAGCGCCTTGCGCAGGATTCGGAGAAGTACACGGTGGACGCGGCGCTCAAGATTGCCCCGTACTTCACATCCCGGACGCCGGCACTGCTTCTTCTTGAGTACCTGGTTCCCGGGACCCACATAGAGCTCGACGACAGCGAGGTCCGGGCCCTCGAGGACTATGTAATGACCACGGAAGGCCGCCATACGGTGCGTCTTTCGGCTTCCGGCTACGAGGAGCGCTACTTCGCCACCGAGCTGTCCGGAACGTCCGTATTCTCCGTGGACGCTTCCATGAAGGCAGTCGTCCTTCATGGATTGAGATTGGAATCAACGCCTGCGGCCGATGTCGTCGTGGACGGAAAGACGATAGGGCAGACACCCCTTGTGCTGGAGACCTACCGCCTCCCGTTCTCGGCCACCTTCGAGGCCGAAGGCTATGCTTCGGGGAAGCTGAGTCTTACCGGCGAACCTATGGATACGGTTTCCGTCAGCCTGAAACCGCAGTGGATGGCAGACGGTTCGAACCTGAAGAAGGCCAAGGACGGATTCTATTCCGACCTGGCCAGAACCATCATCCTGTTCGGGGTGAAGGTGCTCGCAAGGTCGTTCGACGACGGAACCGGCACCTTCTTCCCGGCACTCAACGCCGTCGCGGACGGCGCTCTCACGATATCCCTCGTGGATCTCCTGGGAAGTCTGATCGATTATTACAGGACATCCGAGTATGTCTCTGAATGAAGGATAGCAAATGGCATTCAAATTCGGTTTGGGCGCGAAGCTCAAGGCTCTTTTCAGCGGTTTCAGAAAGACTCTCGACCAGTCGTTCTTCGACAATCTCGAGGACCTTCTCATAGAGGGTGACTTCGGCGCCAAGAACGCCATGATGATAAGCGACGAGGTCAACGAGAGGAAGCCCAAGACGGAGGAGGAGTTCCTTGCCATCGTCAGGGAGCTTCTGAACGACAAGATCAACGGAATCGAGCTCATGCCAAACAAGGACGAGCTTACCGTATACCTTGTCCTGGGCGTCAACGGAGTCGTAAAGACCACAAGCATTGCAAAGCTTGCAAAATATTATTCCAAAAAGGATTACAAGGTCGTCATGGCAGCCGCCGACACCTTCAGGGCCGCTGCCATCGACCAGCTTGAGCTGCACGCCGAGAGGACCGGAACCAGGATCGTCAGGCAGGAGAACGGAAGCGATCCGGGAGCCGTCGTCTACGACGCCATCACCAGCGCCCAGGCCCGCGGGGACAACCTGATCCTCTGCGACACGGCAGGAAGGATGCACAACAAGGAGAACCTCGTCAGGGAGCTTCAGAAGATCGACAAGATCATCCGCAACAGGATCAAGCCGGAGAACTACAAGAAGATCCTGGTCATAGACGCCACGACCGGCCAGAACTCCATATCCCAGGCCCAGATTTTCAACGAGGCGGTCGGAATCGACGCCCTGATCCTCACCAAGTACGACTCGGCTTCCAAGGCCGGCGCGCTGGTGCAGATCGGCATCCCCGTGGCCTTCGTCGGAACCGGCGAGCACTACGAGGACATCCATGTCTTCGACAAGGACGAGTTCCTCTCGTCCCTCGCGGGATTGAATGAATGAGAAAGGCCTTCCTTCTCCTGCTTCTTGCGCTTGTCCCGGCATTACTCTGTGCCGTTGACATCTACAGCTCCAACCAGCTGATGCAGAAGCTCGCGACCCTCGATGCGCTGCCTTCGCAGGGCTATGCCCTGGTGGAGGAGAGCGACAGCGCTGCCACGCTGTATCTCGACGGCAAGGCAGTGATGACGAGGACGGTCTCGAACGACGGAGAAGGGCAGACCATAACCGAGATGGACCTGGTTTCCGCTCAGGTCACTAAAAGACGGTATACGGATGGAAGACTTGTCTCCGAGATCATATCAGACATGGAAGGAAACGCGGTCCGCTCCGAATACTACGGATACAACGGGGGCAGGCTCTCGTTCGTCACCACCACGGTCGCAGGGTCGGAGGTCACCGAGACGGTCTTCTTCCTGCGAAGCTCCGACACGGGCGAGCCGTTCGCGGTGCGCACGGACAAGGGAATTAGGTTCTTCGCCTCGTCATGGGTGTATCAGGAAGGGGAGCTTTTCGAGATGGTCTCGACGAACCTCATACTCAAGGGCGAGCATTCGCAGGACGAGAAGGGGAACATCGTCTACAAGGAAGGCGGCAGGGAGTACGTCTACCTGCCCGACGGGAGGATCCTTTCCGTGACGGAAGGGACGACCGTACGCAGTTATATATATGAGGAAGACAGGCTGGTCCGCGTGGAGACTGCGACCGGCAACCTGCTTTCGGTCGAGTATTACTCCAACGGAAGCGCGGTGAGAAGGCTTGACTACGAAGACGGTGAGCTGACGTCGGAGACCGAGCTGCGCAAGGACGGCAACATCCGGAAGCTCTATTCGAAGGGCCGCCAGGTGGCCACGGTCTACTACAGAAGTGACAACAGAACCGTCGATAGGATAGAATACAACTGACCATGATGTTCGGACTGAAGACCTCATTCAGATACGCTTTCTCGAGAACCCGCGGACAGAGGGCCACAAGCATCATGATCCTCTGCGGCATAGCCATAGGCCTGGTGGCGCTTCTTGTGATATCGGCCGTCATGAACGGCCTCCAGACGGCGCAGCTGGACCAGCTGAGGAACCTCGAGTCGTTCGACCTCATAGTAAGCTCCGATACCCTCACGGCGTCCCAGCTCCAGGACCTGGACCAGGTTGAGACTGCCTTCGACTTCCTCGAGACCAACGTCCTGATCGTGGACAAGACCAGCGGAGTCAGCTCGAGCACCAGGGTGCGCGCCTACAAGGGCACCGACGGCATGAACGTGTACAGGGACAGCCGCATGTCGGAGAGCCTGTACATACTCAGGGGCAACTCGGACAGCATGGAGGGCATCTTCCTCTCGTACACGATGGTGAGAAAGCTCAGCCTGGTCTCTTCAGACGACATCAACATAACCTTCCTCAAGCCCGGAAAGACGGCCACGATCGTGCCTTACACGGCCAAGCTGCCGGTCTCAGGCTACTTCAGCTCCGCCATGACGGAGTTCAGCCAGTCGACTGCCTTCATGGACTTCGACCTGCTCGCCGGGACGATCGGAGGCGAGGGGGCCAGGATAGGACTGTACATAACCGGGAACCAGAACAAGGTGATAAAGGCCATCCTGGCGCTTGACCCGTCGGCGCAGGTCGTGACCTGGCAGGAGTACAACAAGGCCCTGTATTCGGCCCTGACGCTTGAGAAGACGCTCATGTACGTCTTCCTTGCATTCATGTTCCTTATCATCTGCGTGAACCTGAAGAACTCCACAAGGCGCCTTCTGGCCAACAAGCAGAAGGAAGGTGCCATGCTCAGGGCCCTGGGACTGGGAAGGCGCAGGGTAAACGCGCTGTTCCTGGGGCAGGGACTGGTAATATGCCTGCTGGGCGAAATCCTCGGCGTGGTGCTGGGCAAGATCGTGATAGCGAACATCCAGAACATCCTGGCCTTCGTGGACAAGGTCGTCTACGCGGTTACGAAGAGCCGCACCATACTGACGCAGATCCCGTTCAACGCTGCCATAGGGAACTGGGAGATCGCCATAGTCTGCGTCTTCATCTTCCTTCTTTCGTTCGTCTTCACCATGACCGGCTGCAGGCGCATCTACAAATCTGAAATCATGGAGGTGATCCTCAATGCATCCTATTGAACTGAAGTCAATCACAAAGCGTTTCAAGGCCACCGAGAAGGGCGGCGGGGAGATCACCATACTGGAGAACCTTGACCTCGTTGTTCCGCAGGGAAAGTCGGTCGCGATCATAGGAAAGAGCGGATCCGGAAAGAGCACCTTGCTCCACATAGCCGGAGGCCTGGACAGCCCTTCCGAGGGGCAGGTATTCTGCAACGGGACCGAGTTGTCCAAGCTGGACGACAAGGCGAGATCGATGCTCCGGAACAACCATATAGGCTTCATTTTCCAGGCCAACCTGCTTCTTGAGGACTTCACAGCCCTTGAGAACGTCATGGTTCCCGCCATGATCAGCGGCAGGCGCGAGAAGGAATGCAAGGAGCGCGCGGTGGAGCTTCTCACCAAACTCGGCCTTGCCGACAGGATGAACCATGTACCAGGAAAACTCTCCGGCGGAGAGAAGCAGCGCGTGGCCATATGCAGGGCCCTGATGAACAGCCCCGAGGTCATCCTCGCCGACGAACCCACGGGAGCGCTGGACGAGGAGAACGCGGCGGAGGTCGAGACGCTTCTGCTGGACCTTGTGAAGGAAGAGGGCAGGAGCCTCCTGCTTGTCACTCACAACCAGGATTTCGCATTCAGGTGCGACACCGTATATGAACTGAAGAACAGAAACCTCAGGGAGGAGAAGGCCCTGTCATGAATCCTTTCGTCACGTTGTGGAGCAGAAAGAGGGTACTCAAACGAGGAAGGCTGACAAGCTGCATGATACTGATCGCGCTTGTCATGGCCCCGCTCGTGTGCGCCCTGATCTTTTCCGACAGCATGATGGAGGGAATCACCAGCAAGTACATCTACCTCTCCGACGGACATCTGCAGGTCTCCTGGGAGGAAGGCGGAAAGGAACTCTCCCGGTTCGATTCCTCCGGCCTGAAGGACATGATTTACAGCGTTGACGAGGTCACAAGCGGCTATGCGCTGATGTATTCGTCAACCGCCACGGCCAGCATCATGGTCAAGGGCGTCGCGGACGACTATTTCAACGAAAGGCGCATGGAGCAGATTACCATCGGCATTCCGTCGCAGACGACAGCATCCTCGTCGGCGGTACACGGAATCGGAGTGAGCCGTACCACCGCGGAGGAGCTTCAGGTCGGAATAGGCGACAGGGTGGCGCTGATGATAGTGCCCGACGACCCGGACAAGGTCCTGCGCCCGGTTCTCTGCCGCATAGACTGGATCTTCTACAGCGGCTACGACCAGCTTGACGGGCTTCTGTGCTTCACGGACGTCGAATACGCCAAGACTCTCTACGGGGCCGAAAGCTCCACCTGCCTTGAGGTCCTGGTCACACCTGAATACATGGAGAAACTGGACGATGTCATCGCGGCCATGGAGGACGGCTATGACATCTCCAAGTGGAACGAGCACAACATCTCCGTGTACGAGAACTTCATCACCAGCCGCCAGATGATCCTGATCATCCTGCTTCTGGTCGTGGCCGTGGCGGCTTTCTACACCGCCTCCGTTGCCCAGCAGATGGTTCAGGACGACATCCAGGACATAGCCATCTCCAAGCTCATAGGAGCCTCGGACTCGCTGGTCAGGAAATCTGCCTTCCTCAGCGTCTACGCCGTCACGGTGGCCGGAATGCTCTTGGGCATCATCCTGGGCCTCCTGATAGGCTGCAACCTCGGGCCCATCCTCACCTGGCTGTCCTCTCTGGGAATCAAGAGCCTGTCGTTCTACCTGCTTGATTTCGACATCACCGTGCCCTGGCTTCAGGTCCTGCTGATCTCGGCATGCCTGCTTGTCATCTCGTTCCTGGCGATCAACATCTCGCTCAGACGCACGCGCCGCATCACGCCCATGCGTCTTTTCACCTCGTTGTAATTCTGATACCATACAGCCATGAGCCTTGAAGTCTTCGTTCTCGGAACAAGCGGGATGCAGCCGCTGCCCAACCGTTTCCTCACATCGGCGATGGTCCGCAGGAAAGGGGAGCTTCTGCTCTTCGACTGCGGCGAAGGCACCCAGGTCTCGCTGAAGATGCTCAACCTCCACTGGAAGCGCATCAACCGCATCTTCATAAGCCACATGCACGCCGACCACGTCACGGGCCTTCCTGGCCTCCTGATGCTCTCGTCCCAGGTCGACCGCACCGAGCCGCTTTACATCTACGGCCCCGAGAAGCTTCGCGATTACATCGATGCCAACAGACGCCTTCTGGACATGTACATAAACTACGAGATCATCTTCGTTCCCGTCCAGCCGGGCATCATCCTCGAGACGGAGGAATACACCGTCGAGGCCCTGCCTCTGTTGCACACCAAGCCCTGCATGGGCTACATCCTCACAGAGAAGGACAGGCCCGGCGAGTTCAGCGTCGAGAACGCCAACGCGCTCGGAGTCCCGTGCGGACCGCTCTGGGGAAGACTGCAGAAAGGGGAGGATGTCACGCTTGAGGACGGAAGGACTGTAAGTCCCTCACAGGTCCTGGGACCCAGGAGGAAGGGCGTGCGCTTCTCGTACATCACCGACACGATGTATCTCAGCCATATTGCCAAGCATGTGCAGGGTTCGGACCTGCTTCTGTGCGAGGGCATGTTCGAGCGCGCCCTGGAGGCGGACGCCTTCGAGAAGAAGCACATGACAAGCACGCAGGCGGCCATAGTCGCGCGCGACGCCGGCGTAAAAAAACTGGGACTGATCCATTACAGTCCCAGGTATACCGACAGGGAATTGCACACCCTGAAGGAAGAGGCCTGCGAGGTCTTCCCCGAAACGGTCCTGTGCAAGGACCGCTACGTGTTCAACCTCAACAACGCCGGTTGATTCCCAATTCTTACTGAAGCTTCGGAGCTATGGCAGTATCGAAGTCCTCGTCCGATCCGGCAGGAACGGTGACGATGTCGTAGGGGACCTCGAGCTTGTCCAGCTCGTCCACAGCCTCGTCCTTGGAAAGGAACGGGACGATGACGACCGTCTTTCCGTTGACCTCGTATGCATCGCCGAAGTCGCCGAGAGCCAGCTGGACTTCAGAAAGCGGTGCGGATGTGAAGGCATAGGAGATGTCGTAGAAGCCGTCCTTGGCGCTGTCGAACTCGATGCGTGCCCTCTGGACGGGATCGCTTGCATCGACATCGTTGATGACCTTGTCGACCTCGACCTCGACTTCGACGGTCTTGGTCTCGACGATGGGCTCGTGTGCAGAGGGAGCAGCCTGTGCCGCAGGTGCTTCCTCAACCGCGGGAGCTTCGGCCTCGGGCTCTTCCTGCTTCTCCTCCACGGGAGCGGACTCTGCTGCGGGAGCGGGTGCTGCTGCAGGTGCTGCCGGAGCGACGTTCTGTGCGACGGCCTGGGATCCGATAAGGGAAGCGAGGGTTGCGACTGCGTCGCAGAGCTTGTCGACCTTGGCCTCGAGTGCGGAGTTGTCGGCTGCGGCTGCGGGTGCCGGGGCCTCTTCATCCTCGTATTCCTCGTAATCCTCGTCGTCGAAGTCCTCGTCGTATGTGATGACATCGGCCATGTTGTCGAGCTTGTTCACAAGTGCGTAGATGGCGTCGACCAGCTTGTCGGAAGAACCTGCCGAAGCAGGAGCGGGTGCTGCGACAACGGCTGCCGCGACGGGTGCCTTGGCTGCCTGGGGCTCTTCTGCGACCTCTGCGACGGGCTCCTCTTCTGCTGAGGGCTCCGCTGCATCCTCAGCTTCCTCTGCGGGAGCTTCGGCGGCGGGAGTGTCGAAGATGGAGATGAACTGCTTCTCTTCCTCGGGGGTGACTTCGGATGCGGCCTCGGGAGCCTTCTCGTCCTGCTTCACCTTCTGGAGGCTGGGATCGTCTGCGGGGGCTTCGAACAGCTGCCTGTCATATGAGTTGGGCGGGAGCTTGTCGTCCTCGTCCTCCTCGTCGTCGCGGCTGGTCGCGATCATGGAAGCAATCACGATGAGAACGACACCGACAAGAAGCGGGAAGATCTTCACGGCGAACTTGTAGATCTCGAACTGAGCGTCGTCAGAGCTCTGGAAATAGTTCGGAAGGATGTACTTGATACCGGCGAAGGTAAGACCCGCGAGAACAATAAGCGTGATGATGATTGCGGCAACCACTGACTTAGAGTTTTTCTTCTTCTTAGCCATTAGAACCCCCAAAAAGGTCGTGAAAAGCACTTTTTTTAATTTACTTTAGTGAGTATTATATAGCAAAGGCAAATTCATGACAAGAAAGTTGCTGTTTCTATTTGCAGTTTTGACGCTCTGTTTTTTCGCTTTGATATCCTCATTCGTGGGAGAAAGGGGATTTATTGTCAATAATCAGCTCAAGAGGCAATTGAAACAGAACGAGTACGAGCTTGACAGACAGAACGTCGAGCTCGAGAACCTCAAGCTCCAGGAACAGGAACTCGACACCAAGGAGGCTGCCCTGAAGGGCGGCATGAACCTCGGTTACGTGGACGAGGGAGGGGAGGTCTACCTCCTCAGCAGCACCGGGCCCGCCGAGGTCGGGACGTCCGGCTCCGCACCCGCCGCGCAGGCGCCCGCGGACGACGGATTCAGGCCCTGGAAAAGCTGGCTGATCCTGTTGATTTCATTGGCCGCTTCGTCTATCATCTCTGTGTCTGTCTGGCTTGCCGGCAGACGCAAGGGGAAGACTGATGATTCTCAACAAGCGGAATCCGGAGACACTGGAAACAATATCGACCTTGATTAAGGAAGGCGGAGTCGCCGTCCTTCCGTGCGACACCATCTACGGGCTCTGCGCCGTGTACGGTCTGGGGGAGAAGGCCCTCATGGACCTCAAGGGGCGCGACAGCACCAAGCCCTTTCTGGTCCTCGCGACGGTCGACCAGGCGAAAGCCCTCTGCGGAGACATCCCCGAAGACATCCTCTCATGCTGGCCCGCGGCCCTCACGGTCATTCTCAAGAAGAAGGACGGATCCGGCACCATAGCCGTGCGCGTCCCCAACGACCCCTTCCTCCTCAGGCTTCTTGAAATGGTCGGCGCCCCCGTCTATTCCACCAGCGTCAACATCGCGGGCGAACCCTCGCTCCTCAGCCTCACCGCTATCAGCAAGCGCTTCGAGGCCCTGGTCGATGTCATCGTACGCGGCGACGAGATACAGGGAAGGGTGCCTTCCACGCTCATCGACGCGACGAGCCGGCCCTACAGGCTTGTCAGACAGGGGCTGTACGACGCCTCTGTCCTTGTGAAGGCCTGATCAGAGAGAGATAACCAGATTCCCGGAAACGACTATGTCGCTCACGTCGATGATGACCGATACGGCGACGCAGACGACCATCCTGACGATGGTCCAAAGCAGTGTGAGTCCCTTGAAAGTCTTGTCTGTGAAAGCAATTACAAGAGCAAGCACCACCATTGTCACTGACAGCACGCTCATGATCCAGCCGAAGACGTTGACGACCTTCACCAGGTAGTCGAGAAAGCCGCTCTCCAGCTCGAACCAGTAGGACACGAAGAACATTCCGGCGAGCAGGATGAAGACGAGGAAAAGATAGTTCATCACGCTGTTGGTGATGCCGAACACCCTCTGTTTCTGCAGCATGGCCCAATTGTAGCAGAACAGAAGCCCTTTGGTGAACTCTTTTTCTTGCGCCTGGGCCTTTCCTGTCATATGCTTTAGACAGAACAATCAACAAGGGGAGTCAACACAATGGCAGATTTGAAGGGCAGACTTCAGGCGATGGGGCTTGAGGCCGCTGACATTATGGTTCCGAAAAAGGAAATCGATCCTTCGGCATGGGCGGTCGTGGCATGCGACCAGTTCACGTCGGAGAAGGAATACTGGGCAGACGTAGACAAGATCGCGGGCTCCAAGCCCTCGACACTCAGGCTCATCTTCCCCGAGTGCTACCTCGAGGACGGAGACGGCGACAAGAGGATCGCCGACATCAACAGGACCATGAAGGAGTACGTAGACAAGAAGCTCTTCGATACTTACAAGGAGTGCTTCTTCCTCGTCAAGAGAACCTGCGGTTCATCATGCCGCTGGGGCCTCATGGCAGCGCTCGACCTCGACAGGTACAGCTGGGAGAAGGATTCGAAGAGCCTGATCAGGGCGACCGAGGGAACCATCCTCTCGAGGATACCGCCGCGCAAGAAGATCAGGATCGACGCTCCGCTCGAGATCCCGCACATCATGGTCCTCATCAGCGACAGCCGCCGCAGCGTCATCGAGCCGCTGGCAGAGAAGGCAGGGGAGCTGAAGAAGGTCTACGACTTCGACCTCATGAAGAACGGCGGCCACCTGGAGGCCTGGACGGTCGATTCCAAGAAGGACCTGGAGCAGGTCACCGCGGCCTTCGAGGTTCTCTACGGAGAACTCGACCCGGCCAATCCGCTCCTGTTCGCCATGGGCGACGGAAACCACAGCTTCGCCACGGCCAAGAGCTGCTGGGAGGACATAAAGAAGGGTCTTTCCGAAGAGGAGCGCAAGACGCATCCTGCGAGGTTCTGCCTCGTCGAGCTTGAGAACATCTTCGACCCGGGCCTGGTGTTCGAGCCCATACACAGGGTCCTGTTCAACGTTCCCGAGGACGTGTTCCTCGAGGAACTGAAGAAGACCGCCGCGGGCATCTCGTGCGAGACCGTCGGCTGCAGGAACTGCATAGCCAAGAGGATCGCGGACCAGGGCGAGCAGAAGTTCGGCTACTGCACATCGGAGAAGCATGTCGTAGTGACACTCAAGGATCCCGTGGCCAACATCGCCGCCGGAACGCTGCAGAAGGTCATCGACGCGCTGATCGCAAAGGGCTACAGCGTGGACTACATCCACGGCGCGGACGTCACCGACAAGCTCGGTTCGGAGAAGGGCAACATCGGCCTGTTCCTGCCGGCAATCGACAAGGGTACGTTCTTCGACACCATCATCAAGGACGGCGCCCTGCCGCGCAAGACGTTCAGCATGGGCGAGGCCAACGAGAAGCGTTACTACATGGAGGCGCGTGCCATCAGGTGAATTCTGTTGCGGTCTGTTGTTTTTTTCCAAAACGGCGGAAATGCTCTTTTCAATGAATCCCTGACGTGGTATCGTATGCAGGAATATCGGAGGAAGACTTATGGTCATGGTCTGCGGAACAAAGGCGTTTTCGAAAACCATGGGGTTGGTTTTCCTCTCCATTGACGACGGAACTTTTAGGCGGGACTGATTTTCAGTCCCGTTTTTTTTTATCAGGAGGAATGATTTATGGCAAATCAGGAAGTCGTAAGAGATGCAAGGTCACTCGGAACTCCAAAGATGATCGTGCTTGGATTCCAGCATTTCTTCGCAATGTTCGGAGCGACGGTTCTCGTGCCGATTCTGGTGCAGAGCTTCGGACTCCCGCTCTCGATCCAGACCACACTGCTCATGGCAGGACTCGGAACCCTGCTGTTCCATCTCTTTGCGAAGTTCAAGGTCCCCGCATTCCTGGGTTCCTCGTTCGCATTCCTCGGCGGATTCGCTTCCATCGCCAACCTCAGTGAAGGCAAGTACGCGACAATGGCAGCCGCTGAGAAACTCCAGTACGCCTGCGGCGGAATCGTCATCGCCGGCCTGCTGTACCTGATCCTTGCGCTGATCGTCAAGCTCGTCGGCGTCAAGAAGGTCATGAAGTTCCTCCCGCCCATCGTGACCGGACCCATCATCATCCTGATCGGACTTAACCTCGCATCATCGGCAGTCGACAACGCCTCGACCTGCTGGTGGCTGGCCCTGGTATCGATGGTCATCATCATCGCAGCCAACATCTGGGGCAAGGGCATGATCAAGATCATCCCGATCCTCCTCGGTGTAGTAGGAGCTTATGTCATAGCGCTGATCGCCAACGCCTGCGGAGCCAAGGACGCCTCCGGAGCTGCTCTGATCAACTTCGCTTCCCTCAAGGGAGCCAAGATCATCGGACTGCAGCCGTTCATAACCGACTTCTCCGGCTCGATCGCCAAGTTCGACATCACAGCCATCCTGGTCATGGCCCCGATCGCCATCGCTTCCATGATGGAGCACATCGGCGACATCTCGGCCATCTCGGCTACGGTAGGCGAGAAGTTCATCGAGGATCCGGGTCTCCACAGAACCCTCATCGGCGACGGTCTCGCAACCTCGTTCTCGGCTCTGTTCGGCGGTCCCGCCAACACGACATACGGCGAGAACACCGGTGTCCTGGTCCTCTCCGGAGTCTATGATCCCAAGGTCGTCAGACTTGCTGCCCTCTACGCAATCGTGCTGTCCTTCTCACCGGCCTTCGCCGCTCTGATCAACACTATGCCTGCGTCCATCATCGGCGGAGTCTCGTTCATCCTCTACGGAATGATCTCTGCAATCGGAGTCAGGAACATCGTCGAGAACAGAGTCGACTTCTCCAACTCCAGGAACCTGATCATCGGCGCCATCATCCTGGTCTGCGGTCTCGGATTCACGAACGGTCTTCCTCTTTTCGGCGGAAAAATCACTCTGACATCCCTTGCAATCGCGGCAATCGTTGGCATCGTGCTCAACGCGATCCTGCCCGGAAAGGACTACGAGTTCGGTTCCGACATCAGCGGCGGAAAATCCGGAAACCTCGGAACATATTGATCTTATCAAAAGCGGACGGAAAGTACTTGCAAAAGTCGGGAAACTTTTGTAAAGTGCTTTCTGTCGCATTATGCCACCTTAGCTCAGTTGGCCAGAGCACGTGACTTGTAATCTCGGGGTCGTCAGTTCGAATCCGACAGGTGGCTTAATAATGGAGAGGTTCCCGAGCGGTCAAAGGGGGCAGACTGTAAATCTGTTGGCTCAGCCTTCGAAGGTCCGAATCCTTCTCTCTCCACTACAACGGGTCTTCCCACAACGGGAAGACCCTTGTTTGTCTATGATGGTTCTGCGGGGAGTTCGGAGTGGGTGCGTGCTTCTATGAAAAGGGTCTGAGGTTCGAGTGTCAGAACTGCAACTACTGCTGCGGTGTCGAACCCGGATATGTGTTTCTCAGCGAAGAAGATATCGACCGCCTTGCCGCAGGGCTCTCAATGGAGCGCCAGGCCTTCGTCGACACCTGGTGCCGCATCGTCGACATGGGCGCGTTCAAGATGGTCAGCCTTCTGGAGAAGGAGAACTACGACTGCATCTTCCTCCAGGACGGAAGGTGCAGAGTCTATGAATGCAGGCCCCGCCAGTGCGAGACCTACCCGTTCTGGGCGCATGTCCTCGAGGACCGGGAGTCCTGGGAAAGGGAAGGGCAGTCCTGCCCCGGAATCAACAAGGGAAAACTCTATACAAAGAAAGAAATTGAAGCTAAACTTTCGAGCAGGGTGGAAAACAACCCCGTCATAATCATGTAAGGGTCAGGATGGCAAGGTATTCCGAAGCGGTTCTTGATAGCATAAAACAGCGCCTCACATTGAGCGAAGTCGTCTCTCCGTACGTGCGCCTGACGCGCAAGGGCGACCGTTTCTGGGGCCTCTGTCCCTTCCACAACGACAAGAACCCCTCGTTCACCGTGGTTGACAACGCCGGATCCAACGGCGGCTTCTACAAGTGCTTCGCCTGCGGAAAGGGCGGCGGCATCTTCAACTTCGTCATGGAGATCGAGCATGTCGAATTCTCCGAGGCCGTCGAGATCCTGGCCAAGAAGGCGGGCGTCGAGCTCAAGGAGGAGTCCGAGTCGGAAAAGCGCGAGGCCAACAGGAAGAAGGCCCTTGCCGACCTCTACAACAGGCTCTCGCCGGCGCTTCACCAGTATCTTCTTCAGAGTCCCGCAGCCGAGAAGGCAAGGCAGTACATCAGGAGCAGGGGTATTTCCGACGAGACCTGCGACAAGTTCCAGCTGGGCTACGCCGCCCCGCAGGCCGACTGGATGTACAACTTCCTGACAAAGCGCAGCTATTCCGACGACATCCTCAACGACTCGGGACTGTTCAGCAGGGACGGGGAGCACAAGGGCTTCTTCCGCGACCGTGTCATGTTCCCGATCCGCACATGGCAGGGCAACTGCGTGGCCTTCAGCGGCCGCGACCTCAGCGGCTACAGCGAGGCACCCAAGTACAAGAACTCGCCTGAGACGAGCCTTTACAGCAAGCGCAGCGTGCTTTTCGGTTTCTACGAAAGCCTTCCGGCGCTCAAGCGCGAGGGCAAGATCATTATCTGCGAAGGCAACTTCGACGTCATCTCCCTCCATCAGGCCGGCCTGGACTATTCCTGCGCCACCTGCGGAACGGCTCTGACTGACGAACATATCAAGCTGATAAAACGTTATTGCGACAAGATATATCTTCTCTTCGACTCGGACGCCGCGGGGCAGAAGGCCACACGAGAAGCCCTGGTCAGATGCCAGAAGGGAGACCTGACCGGCTACGTCATGACGCTCAGGGGCGCCAAGGACGCCTCGCAGATGCTCCAGGAGCAGGGTCCGGAGGCTCTGGCCGCCAGCTGCGCGGAAGCGGTTCCCGGTTTCCCTTATCTTGTATCTTCTGCATTAAAAATGTATGATATACGTCAGCCCAAAGGGAAATCATCTGTTTTCAAGGAGGTAATACCCTATCTTGACGCCACATCCTCGGAGATAGAGCGTCAGGGATACATCAAATATCTGGCCGATGTACTTCGGATTCCGGAAGAGCAGGTAACGAACGATTATCTAAGGGAAAAATCAACGGAACCGGTCGCTGACGACATTGAACCGGTCAACAGAATCAAGTACGACCCCTTGAAGATCTCGAATGAGCTTACCGCAATGCTTATTCTTCTGAAAAACAGAGACAGATTCGACACGTTCAGAAACGAAGTCAAACTCAGCAGTCTGACCGATCCCGCCGCAAGGAAGATATACACCGTCCTTGAGGACGCATCCCGGCAGGAGCTCAGGACCGCTGATTCGGTGCTTCAGTTGATTGATGAACCGGAGTTGAGGGACCTCGCGGTCACAGCCTTCACCAGCAGCATGTACCAGCGCATGGATGTCGACAAGACATTGCACAATGCGACGCTCAGAATCAGATTGAAACAGCTGGAAGAAAGGAAAACGGCCCTGCAGAGGATGATCAACGGCGAAGAGATGGCAATGACAGACGAAAACGAGTTCACGAACCTCCTGATGAGAAAGGTTGAATTGGACAGGGAGATCCAGGAACTCAAGGGCGAAATGGAAGATTTAGGAACAGGTAATGACTGAGGAAAGCAGGAACGAATTGCTGCAGAAACTGATTTTTTCTGCACAGAACGAGAATAAATTCACCGTATTGGATCTCAACGACTATCTTCTCAGCGAGCACGTGGTCTCCGACGAGGACGCCGCGTTCTTCAAGGAGGAGCTCCGCAAGCTGGGGCTTCTCATCGAAGAGGACGAGGCCGACGACTCCGACTACATAGAGGAGCCCACCAGCGACGAGATCGAGGAGATCGAGGACGTCGAGGAAGAGGACGAGCTCCTGGGCGACGATGAGGACGACGAGGACCTGATGGACACATC
Organism: Spirochaetales bacterium; assembly: GCA_017614625.1. Taxonomy (GTDB): domain Bacteria; phylum Spirochaetota; class Spirochaetia; order Sphaerochaetales; family Sphaerochaetaceae; genus UBA9732. Next base: position 92 of record JAGABK010000162.1, on the reverse strand, counting down.
CGCCATCGACCTCATCGAGGAACCCACCGTCGAGGACCTGGAGAAGGTCGAGGAAGAGGAGTCCGAAGACGAGGACGAGGATGAGGACGAGG
>JAGABK010000161.1 GCA_017614625.1 Spirochaetales bacterium | reverse complement strand
GATCGTGGTGTTCTCTTTCTCGACCTTGACGCTTCTGGCTCTTCCGAGCTGTGTGAGCTCGGCGCTCTCCAGCTTCATTCCCAGCTCCTCGCTGATGACCTGTCCGCCGGTGAGGATGGCGATGTCCTCGAGCATTGCCTTTCTCCTGTCACCGAAGCCCGGGGCCTTGATGGCGCAGACATTCAGTGTTCCGCGCAGCGAGTTGACGACCAGCGTGGTGAGCGCTTCGCCATCGACATCCTCCGCGATGATCAGGAGAGGCTTGCTGGTCTGGACGACCTTCTCGAGCACGGGGAGGAGCTCCTTCATGGAGGAGATCTTCTTGTCGTAGATCAGGATGTACGGGTCGTCCATGACGCTCGTCATGGTCTCGCGGTTGCTGGCGAAGTAAGCGGAGATGTATCCGCGGTCGAACTGCATTCCCTCGACGAAATCGGTCGTGGTCTCGATGTTCTTGGACTCCTCGACCGTGATGACTCCGTCCATTCCGACCTTCTCCATGGCGTTGGCGATCTCCTCGCCGATGGTCTTGTCGTTGTTGGCCGAGATCGAGGCGACCTGTGTGATCTCTTCCTTGTCGTTGATGGGCTTGGCTTCCGACTTGATGGCCTCGACTGCGTCTGCGACGGCCTTGTCGATTCCGCGTCTGATACCCATGGGGTTGACGCCTGCGGAGACGCTCTTCATTCCTTCCTTGGTGATGGCCCAGGCAAGGACCGTGGCGGTCGTGGTTCCGTCACCGGCGACATCGTTGGTCTTGGAAGCGACTTCCTTGACGAGCTGGGCGCCCATGTTCTCGAACGGATCCTCGAGCTCGACCTCGCGTGCGACCGTGACTCCGTCCTTGGTGATCATCGGAGCGCCGTACTTCTTGTCCAGAAGGACCGTGCGTCCCTTGGGACCCAGGGTAGTCATGACTGCCTTGGCAATCTGCTCAACACCCGACACCAGGGACTTCCTGGCGTCTTCACTGAACTGTAGCTGTTTTGCCATAAATATATCCTCTTGAAATAAAAAATTTCATTCCATGCCGGTATACCGCCGACCGTAGAAAAGATACAAAAGAATTCGATAGAAATCAAGTTGACCGGGCTTTTGGCTGCGGGGATGGAAACGGGGGATAAAAAAACCGGCACCCGCGACCGCAGATGCCGGAAGAGCAATGGAGGAAGCCTGTATAAGGCTGCCTTTGTTTTTCATCAGACAAAGACCTGCCCGAGTGCCTTCCCGGCCGGGCGGGTCCCTTTCTCAGGACGCCAGCAGAAACAGGGCGACAACCACTCCGACCACCACCATCATGGCGAACAGGGCCGCGAGAGACTTCCTTCTGTTCTGGATGAAATATTCCATTTTAACCCCCTTGTCTCCGCCTTCGCTCGGATGCGGAAACCGCTATAGAATTGATAGCCTTCCTATCTCTATTACTCAAATTTTTTTCATGCGCTCCTTGTCGTGTAGGTGTCGAGGACCATTTTCTTGAGCATCAGGAGCTCGTCCGTCATGTCCTGCTCGTAGTCCGCGGGATAGATCAGACCCTCCGCGTACTTTCCGGACACGGAGAGCATTATGTACAGCAGGTTCACGAACAGCTTCTTCTCCGAGATCCTTATGTCCAGGGTCCCGTCGTCCTTCGCCTGCAGGTAGATTCCGTGGAATCTGGTGGCGAAGAAGCTCACCACCTCGTTGTAGCGCTCCATCTGCTCCCGGGTGCAGCCCTCGTGCTTCACGTAGGTGTCGAAATTGCGGTTGAAGACCAGAATGTCCTTGTGGTTGCAGTACAGATTGATGAATGAGTCCAGGAAGTACTCCAGGCGCTCAGCTGCGGTCAGCTTTCCGGCACCCCGCTCCACGAAGCCCTTCTCCACTTCCTTGTAGAACCCGATCCACTTCATGATCCCGATTTCGATGACCAGGTTCGGCTTGTTCTCGAAGTACCTGTACAGCGTGGCGATTCCGACTCCGGCTTCTTTTGCCACTTCGTCGAGTCTGACGGACTCTATCGACCTGCTTGAGAAAAGACGGAAACCGGCTTCGAGAAGCCTCTCTCTCTTCTGGGATTTGTCGATTGAATCCTTCGCTGCGTACTCCATGTGATCCGCCCAAAACACCGATAGTCGTGCTATCAATGTAAACCGGCTTTCATGCCGATGTCAAGCGGAAAGTGCAACAATATGCAACAAATGGATATCGGGATACGGTCTTTATTTGGCCACGTACGCGTCCAGGATCATGCGCTTGAGCATGTAGAGCTCCTCGGTCATGTCCTGATGGTAGTCCGCAGGATAGACAAGGCCTTCGGCGTATTTGCTCGCCACGGAAATCAAGATGTACAGCGTGTTGACGAAAAGCTTGCGCTCGGAGATGCGTATGTTCAGCGTGCCGTCGGATCCGGCCTTGCTGTAGACCGTATGGAACTTCCTGGCGAAGACGGAAACCGCGTTGTTGTACGGAGTCATCTGCTCCTTCGTGCATCCCTCGTGCTACACGTAGGTGTCGAAATTGCGGTTGAAGACCAGCACGTCCTTGTGGTTGCGGTAAAGCTCGATGAGACAGTCGATGAAGAACTCCAGCTCATCGGCGGCAGTCATCTTCTCTCCCCCGCGTTCTGCGTACTCCTTCTCCACTTCCTTGTAGTAGTCCAGCCACAGACCGGCCCCGATTTCGATGACAAGATTGGGTTTGTTGGTGAAATAACGGTACAGCGTGGCGATTCCGACCCCCGCCTCCCTGGCGATCTCGTCAAGGGTCACCGCCTCTATGGACTTCCGGGAAAAAAGCGCGAATGCGACGTCGATAAGCTTCTTTCTTCTGGCCGCAGCGTCCCGTGCGTCCTTTTCCTCGTTTCTCATGTTATCTACCTCTGCCTGGATGACATTCTAAACTTCATTGCCCTTTAAGTCCATTCTCTTGTTGTTTCCGCACAAAAATACATATTCCCCTCCATTTCCATCAATGAAAACGTTTTTTCCGCTGTACAGGCAGTCATCGGAGGTCATCCATGCTCAAGAATGAATTGCTGCAACGGAAGAAAACGCTGGAAGGATACATCAGGACCATTGAACGGTGGTTGCCGTCATCTCCTGACGGGTCTCTTTGGATATCGACCCAATCGTATGGAGACAAAAAGCGGATACGCTTCTTTCTCTACCGTCAGAAGGAACTGTTCCCTGCCAAAGACATGTCACTGATCAAAGCCCTGGCGGAGAAAGATTACCGCATGCATCTGCTGAAGGCAATCAGAAAGGAATTATCGGGGATCGACCGCATGCTGAAGGTATGCGAGATAGTGCCATCGACATATGGGAAGCTCCATACTGGCCGGAAAGAACTGGTATCTCCTTTTGAAACGCCGGTGTCGGACAGAATCAGAAGATTCCTCGAAGAACCGGAGGTCCCTTCCGATTATGAGATCAAATACCCGAACAACACGATGAAAGGAGATATCGTCCGATCCTGGCAGGAGGCTATGATTGCAGATGAACTGTATCTGGCGAAAATCCCCTATCGGTATGAGAAACCATTCAGGCTCTTCAACGGGCATGTGGTCAGACCCGACTTCACGATGATGCACCCGGCCACAGGAGTGATTCTCATTTGGGAACACTTCGGAAGAACCGACAAACAGACATACATGAGCGAGACCATTTCAAAAATCAAGAATTATGCAAAAACCGGGATGGTTCTTGGAAGCGGTCTGATAGCAACTTTCGATAACGATGAGTTCAAACTGACCAGAGAAGAAATAAGACAAATCATTCAGACCCATTTAAGATAGGCTGCTCAGTCTCGTGGTATGTTTTTTGAAGTTTTTGTCGAAAATACACCACTTTCATGGTGTTTTTGGTGTATTTTCCAGACAGTTTTCCAAAAATACACCATACTCCGTGGTATTTGGTGTATTTTTCGCAATTTCATCAAATAATACACCACAAAGCATTACGCAAAGGTCTTTATTCGGTTATCAGCCGCCAATCAGCAGCCCCATCCCCAGCGCGAACACCGCCGAGAAAACATTGGACATGAGGTTCACCATGTCGTTGTCGATCCACCGGATGCCGCGAACGAGCTCCAGTTTCCTGCCGTCCTTCTCCTCCTTCTCGGAAGGAAGTCCGGTGTCCGGATCGAGGTACATGGCCTGCACTCCGGCGCCCAGATACGAATCGACCACAGCGCCCGCAAAACCCAGAAGCCCAACCAGAAGCCCCTGGTACACCGTGACCCCGGAGAACCACAGACACCAGCAGGCGGCGATGCAGACCGATGCCCCCATGGCGGCGACCATGCCCAGAACGGTGACGCCTCCGGAGACTCCCCTGGGAACAGGCTTGAGTGTAAGTATCGACACCGGATCCCTGCTGCTCAGACGTCCGATCTCACCGGCGAAGGTATCGGCCGTGGCTTCGGCGACAGCTGCCCCGAACATGACCAATGCGATGTTTTTCGAGGTAAGAAGCCACATCAGGGCCGCTATCGTGGCCATGAGGCCGTTGGCCAGGACCTGCATCACATCGCGGGTGTGGCCCTTCTTCTCGGAGATCTCGACCATTTTGCCGCGGGTGCGGATGTGTTTGGAAATCTTGCCCACCACATTGCTGGAGACAAAGAACAGCAGAAGAAGCAGGAAGCCCGCGAACCCCGTCGACCAGAGGACGGAGACTCCCATGACGAAGGCACCGGCAGCTCCGCCGAGGTCAAGGCTCTTCTTGAGATAAGCGGCTATTGCGAACAGGACCATGGCCCCGATGATTATCACCAGAGGCCACGGCCATTGCAGTGAAAAAAGCTTCTCGTCGAGGAACCTGATCATAGCAGCCCCACAATCAGGTAGATGACCACCGGGACGGTGATATTGTCCAGTCCGAACGGAGTGAACGCCTCGACCGCAGTGGCGGCCGCGGCAGTGCCCAGGGCAAGCAGAAGCGAAGGAAGCGCCTCCGCACCTCCCATGGCAATGCGCAGCACGAACACGATGATGCATGTGACCGCGAACATGGTGAGGCAGCCGGCGATGGTCTTGGGATTGCGCTCGCTGATGCGGCGCGACTTCAGGGCCCTGCCCACGATGGAGGCAAGACCGTCGCCGTAGCCCATGCCGAGGACGGCGCAGCCCAGTGCAACGTCATCGCCCACCCCGAGCATCTTGAGGACTATCAGGATGATGATGGAGACCGGGTACTGGACAAGGCCCCAGTTGCGCTTCTTGTCCTCCTGCCCCATCACGGTCTTCAGGCCGCCCGAGATGTTCATGACGGCGTTCATGACCGTGAAGACGGCAAGGCCCGCTATGGGCCAGATATCGGTCTCGAAGACATAGCAGTAGATGAAGAACCAGTTCGAGACTCCGATGTGCACGACCTTCCTGGCCACCTCGGAACACGAGTCGCCGAGGCGCTTCTTCCCGAACTTCACTATCAGGAAGGAAACGCCCAGGAAGAATCCTATGAGCAGTACGGAGAGAACCAGGCCCCAGACATCACCATGCATGTCCGCCGCCTCCTCCGAATCCTCCGCCGGAGAATCCGCTGCTGTGGAAGCCGCCACCGCCTACGCGGGAACCGGGGCTTCCGGATATGCTGGAGCGCGGTATCGAAGCCGCGGGAATGGATGTGGCCATCCTTGTGGCCAGCCTCGTCATGTAGTAGACGTCGAAGGCAGAGTATCCGCTGTACCATGAGGGCGGCTGCACCATCATTCCGCTGAACTTCTTGGCCCACTTGTCCTCGAGCCCGAGCACGACCGCGTAGCAAAGGACCCTGTAGTAGAGGTCCGGGTCGGACTTGATCATCATCTTGAGCTTGCTGATCTCGACCTTGTCGATGAACTCGCGGTATCCGAGGATCTCCTCAAGCACCTCGTCGCCGTAGCTGCTGCGCCTTTCGGTGATGATCGCGAAAAGCGCTATCACGGCGCTGCTGACGACTGCAAGCACGAGAAGACCTATGTTGCAGTACACGTTCAGGTCCATCTCCATGACGTAGAGGATGAAGCCCGCCACTGCGGAAGGGATGATGCGCAGGATGCACGCGAAGACCTTGGAGTCCCTCATGTACCATTTGCTGAACAGGCTTCCGAAGATGACCAGGTTCAACATGAACAGCAGGAAGCAGACTCCCAGATGGAAGTAGACTATTATGTCTGCGTTCTCGTAGAGACCGAACGACAGGGAGTAGAACAGCAGGGGCAGGAAGGACAGCAGGGCCAGGATGCCTGCGACCTTCCTGCTCTTGGAGTCATTCAGGGCTCTTTCCTTGGTGAAGTACTTGCCGGTCTTCAGCTTCGTCTCGACGATGGTCTGGAAGAAGTTGTTCTTCTCCAGGTCGCTGAACTTGACGACATCGCCCACGGCGCGGTTCTTGAAGAAGCCGTTGAACAGCTTGACCTCGAGCTCCGGGATGGACTTTCCGCTTTCGATGGCGTAGGCCTCGATGTCCTTGAGCTTGGTGAACTCGTACTTGTTGTTCTTCTTCTCCTCGATGCTCAGAAGGCCCTCGTCCGCCCAGTAGAACAGCATGGATATGACGTCCTTGTCGTCCACGTTGGAATCGGCCACATAGCCTACGAGAAGCGGGGAGAAATCCTTCGGCGGATAGAAGCGCGCCACGATGATGGGCGTCTTGTCCTTTCCGAAGATCGTCCAGAGCACGACCGCCAGGACCACGAGCGCGATTGCGGTGACGATGCCCGCGACCTTGAAGAGTCCGCGGTAGTCCCAAGGCATACGTGCGTTGCGGTACCATCCCTCGGGAAGGTCCATCCTGATGGTCACGCCTTCGTACGAGTTGAGATTGAGCGTGGTGCCCTCGATGAGGACCGAACCGTCGTCGGCCTTGTACGCGTAGGCGTCGGTGTTGCCGGACGTCGAGCCGTAGGTTCCGGACGAGAGATAGGTGTTCTCGCAGACGTAGTCGAAGAAATCGTCGGAGCTGCGCATGCTCATGCTGGCCACGAAGGGGATCGTGATCGAGAACGTGGCCTTCCGGATGGGACATTCCCAGTCCACTCCGATGATGTTCATGTAGAACTCGTCATAATCCTCGTTGAAGTCCGCTCCGAGGTCGTAGTCGTACTCGATGACGTAGTGCACCGACTGGCGCGTGTAGGTCTTGGAGGACGAGCCGATCTGAATGACGAGATAGCCGTTGTCGGTCTCGGAGGAGTAGTTGTCCGAGATCTTCAGGTTCGTCACCCTCGCCTTCGTCTTTCCGTTGTAGTCGGTATAGTCCAGGGGGATCTCACGCACGATGCCGTGGTGGGAGCCCTCGAAATAGACGTCGATCGTCTCCACGATGTGGTGGACGGCGTTGTTGCCGACGGTGATCTTCACGTCGTAGCTGGAGATGTAGTAATCGGCGGCGAATACAGACGAAAGCCCCGCCACGAGGACGAGGCCTATGAGAAGGATTCTCTTCATACTCAGAACTGTACCTTGACGTTCTGCCTTTCGGCCTCTGCGACCTCGAGGTAGGCCATCTTCTTGAACTTTCCGCCGAACAGGCCGACGATCAGCGATGTCGGGAAGGTCTCGATCTTGGTGTTGAAGGTCTTTACGACGCCGTTGTAGTACTTGCGGGCCTGGAGGATCTCGGTCTCGAGCTTGGAGAGCTGGTTCTGCAGGTCCATGAAGTTGGTGTTGGCCTTCAGGTCGGGATAGGCTTCGGAAAGCGCGAACAGGGACTTGAGGGTTCCCTCAAAGGCCTTGTCGGCCTTGTCCTTCTCCTCCACTCCGGAAGCGCTCATGGCCTTGTTCCTTGCCTCGATGACTGCCGTGAGGGTGCCCTGCTCATGCTTGGCGTAGCCCTTGACCGTCTCGACGAGGTTCGGGATGAGATCGTATCTCTGCTTCAGATGGGCGTCGATCTGGGCATAGGCCTCTTCGCCCTGGTTCTTGAGAGCGACACATGAATTGTATGTCGATGCGACAAACACCAGAATAAGAACAACAACTACAGCAATTATGATTCCAACCATAATTCCCTCCTAAATCAGAATTCCATACCCAGAAGGTCCGAGTATGCAAGAAGTTTTCCGTCTTCCCCGCAGCCTGCGAGGACTTTCTTCGCCAGGATCTTTCCCAACTGGACGCCTTCCTGGTCGAAGCTGTTTATGTTCCATGCGAATCCCTGGAACATGACCTTGTTCTCGAAATGGGCCAGCACCGCTCCGAGCGTGAAGGGGCTGAGCCTGTCGGCCACCAGCAGGCTCGAGGGACGTCCTCCGTCGAAGGACTTGTTCGGGTCCTGCGCGTTCTCACGTCCGCAGGCGAAGGCCACGATCTGGGCCACGAGATTGGCCTTGAGCTTGGTCTGGCTGGTCGATCCGCCGTTCTCCGCGTCGAGGGTCCCCTCCTTCTCCCTGAAGCCTATGAACTGCATCGGGACGATGTCCGTACCCTGGTGCAGGAGCTGGTAGAAGGAATGCTGGCCGTTGGTTCCCGGCTCTCCGAAGATCACCGGACCCGTGCTGTAGGACACCGGCTTTCCGAAGCGGTTGACGTGCTTTCCGTTGGACTCCATGTCCAGCTGCTGGAAATGGGCCGGCAGCCTGTGGAGGCTCTGGCTGTACGGCAGGATGGCCGTGTACGGGTAGCCAAGCACGTTGCGCAGGTACAGGCCGATCATGGCGTCCATGAGGACCCCGTTATTCCTGATGTCCGGCTCGAGGGCCGAAACGTCCTCGGCATGGGCTCCGTCGAGGATCTGCCTGAAGACGTCGAAGCCGTATGCAAGAGAGAGGACCACTCCGCCCACGGGGCTGGTGGAGGAATAGCGGCCGCCTATGTGGTCGTCCATGAAGAAGGCCGCAAGGATGTCCGGGTCGCCTGCGAGAGGGCTTGTGTTGCTCGTCACCGCGACCACGTGCTTCTGCGGCACAAGGCCCTTGATTCCGCTGTCCTGCATGACCTTGAACACGAGGTCCCTGTTGGCAAGGGTCTCCTGCGTGGTTCCGCTCTTGGACACCAGGATGAAGAGCGTGCTCTCCAGGTCCAGTCCTTCGAGCACCGTGCAGGCGTCGTCCGGGTCGACGTTGGAGATGAAGCGCGCCTCTATCTTCTTCGTGCAGCCGTCCTGCGGTCCGACAAGGCCCATGGCGTAGCACAGGGCGCGCGGTCCGAGGTCCGATCCGCCGATTCCGATCTGGACTACGGTCCTGATCTGTTTTCCGGTCGAGCCCTTTATCTGTCCGTTTCTGACCTTCTCGGAGAAGTCCTTGATCTTCTCAAGCTCTCCCTCGTAGAAGACGCCCTTCTCCACGCCGTCGGCATGGACCTCAAGTCCGTCAATGGCGCGCCCGCGTGTGAGCTGGTGCAGGACCATGCGCTTTTCGCCGGTGTTCATGATCTCTCCGCCCAGAAGCGCCTTGTACTTGTCAATGAGCTGCTGCTCGTCCGCAAGGGCCTGGAGCGTGTCGATGATCTCATCGTCCACGGGCATGGCCGCATAGTTGTATGCCAGGCTGCCTGCCTCGGCTACGGTGCAGGCTTTGATCCTGTCTCCGTCAAGGCCTTCCCTTATGTCGAAAGGTCTGCAGGCCTTCAGGGATGCGAAGGCCTTGGTCTCGTCAAGGTTTCTGTATTCTGTCATGTCTTCCTCAGTCGTCGATCTCGGGAATGCGGGTCTTGAAGCTCTCCTGAAGGTCCTCTTTGGTCATGCCTTCCCTGAGGATCACCATGATCGTGTCATCTCCTGCGAGCGTTCCGAGGATCTCGGGCAGAGCCAGGGCCTCGAGTCCGACCGCCACGCTGTTGGCATGTCCCTCGCGGGTCTTGATGACTCCGATGTTTCCGCTGAACTCCATGGATACGACGCCGCGGCGCACGTCCTGGATGTAGCTCTTCTCGGACTCGGCGACAAGGTCGTTGTCCGGAAGCGAGTAGTAGTAGCCGCTCCAGCCGTCCGAGATCTTGCCGACCTTGAGCATCTTGAGGTCTCTGGACAACGTGGCCTGGGTCACGGTGTAGCCCTCCTCCTTGAGAAGGTTCAGAAGCGTGTCCTGGTTGTCGATGCGGTTCTTCTTGATGAGGTTCTTGATGACCGTAAGTCTGTTGTATCTCTGTTTCATTTTCCTGTCCTCCGTCTTTCGGACGATGTCGAAATGCAATGCCATTCCAGCAAATTACAATATACAATACTTATGCACGGAAGGCAAGGAAAACCGTATTTCAAATATGTTATTATATACAGAAGCAAAGAGGATTGACCGTAAAATTAAATTTTTACAAAGACCTTTTGCAGAAAATATGCATTTTTCATGCACACAAATGCGTTTTCAGCTGAACCTGTCAATGGTCTCCTGCAGGTCGCGGCAGAAGCCCTCGTAGCGGGGCTGCACCAGGGCCTTGCTCTCTTTCTGGAAATCATCGTAGAGGGCTATGAACGCCCTGCCGAAATCCGTGAGCGTGGCACCGCCGCGGTCCGAGCCGCCCTTGCGTCTTTCCAGGACCTTCATCCCCAGCGAGTCCTCAAGGTTCTCCACCATGCGGAAGGCCTTGGAATAGGAGATTCCCAGCTCGTTTGCCGCCGCACGCAGGGACTTGAGCCCGTCCACCTTCTGCAGGAGCCACAGCACCCCTATTCCCATGAACTTGTCCCTGTCGTTCTCCAGATAGATCTTCAGTTTGAGATTCATCCCGTCCATGCGCACCTCCGAAGGACCCGTCAGAACAGGTCCGGCTGCTCCCTGTCTTCTTCCTGCGTCGCGGACGCGCCTTCGCCTATCATCTGAAGGAACTCCGCCTCGCCGACGATCCTGACTCCCAACTCGCGGGCCTTGTCCAGCTTGCTTCCGGCTCCCGAGCCGGCCAGCAGGCAGGTGGTCTTGCGCGAGACCGAGGACACCTCGGTTCCGCCGCGCTTCTTTATCTCCTCCATGGCAAGGCCCCTGGGGTTGAAGTTCTCGAAGCTTCCGGTGACGCACCAGCTCTGTCCGCTGAATATCTGCTCAAGGCCGGACTCCTCTTTGACATCCTCCATCTGAAGGCCTGCTTTGCGAAGTTCATCGATCAAATTGCGGGTATCCTCGGAATTCAGGCCATCGATTATGAGGCGTGCCGTCACAGATCCAATTCCGCGGATGGAGGAGAGGG
>JAGABK010000160.1 GCA_017614625.1 Spirochaetales bacterium | reverse complement strand
GTGCGATTCGGCATAAGTTTTCATCTGGAACAAAGGGGGAACGGCATGAGCAGCCTGCTGGCAGTATTCGTCATCGCGTCGATCGGTTATCTGATCGGAAGCATCAAGATCAAGGGAGTCGAACTGGGAACCGCAGGCGTCCTGCTTGTTGCCCTGGTCTTCGGCCACTTCGGAATCAAGATCGATTCTGTCGTCAGGAATTTCGGCCTTGTCTGCTTCGTTGGCTCCGTAGGCTTCATCGCCGGCCCCAAGTTCTTCCGAGACTTCAAGCGCAACGCAAAGAACTACATCCTGCTTGGTTTCCTCATCATCCTGAGCAGTGCCGCGTGCTGCTGCCTGATCATCTGGCTCAGCGGAATCAGGGCCGAGCTGGCAGTCGGACTCCTCACCGGAGCCCTCACCTCCACTCCTGGCCTCGCGGCCGCGCAGGAAGCCGCAGGAGAACTCGCCAATCTGGCCACCACCGGCTACGCCATAGCCTATCCGTTCGGCGTCGTGGGCGTGGTCCTCTTCGTGCAGCTCATCCCCAAGATCCTGAAGATCGACATAGAGAAGGAGCGCGAGGCCTTCACGGCCGCCAACAGCGCGCCTGCCGCCCCTCTCCAGGAGAAGACCTTCAGGCTGGACCCCATGGGATTCTTCTCATTCACCCTGGCAGTCATGCTGGGAATCCTCCTGGGCAAGGTCAAGATTCCCCTTCCCGGCGGAGCCGAGTTCTCCCTGGGCACGACCGGCGGTCCGCTGATCGTGGGCCTTCTGTTCGGACACTTCGGACATTTCTGGAAGCTGGACATCTCCGTTCCGCACAAGACGCTCGCCACGCTGCGTGAGCTGGGTCTCATGCTGTTCCTCATCGGAGCGGGCGTGTCCGGAGGAGCAGGGTTCGTGGAGACGCTGAAGGAGGAAGGCTTCATGCTCTTCGTCTACGGCGCCATCCTCACCCTCGTGCCCATGCTGGTCGGCTATTTCGTGGCCCGCAGGCTCATGAAGATGAGTCTCTTCAACAACCTGGGCTCCATCACCGGCGGCATGACAAGCACTCCGGCCCTGGGCACCCTGATCCAGGTCGCCGGCACCGAGGACGTAGCCTCCGCATACGCCGCGACCTACCCCATAGCCCTGATCAGCGTGGTCCTGAGCAGCCAGTTCATCGTGCTTCTGATGAAGACTCCGCTGTAATATTTAGTAAAAGACACACTATATTATATATTTTCTCGTTTTTACGTCTTTTTTTGAAAAGTTGAATTTGACAGATGGCAAAGCAGGGGTTAGCATAGAGGATGGGTGGTTATCTACGTTAATCACCAAACTAGTATCGTAAGAGTCCGGAACCTGTTCCGGATTTCAGAAAAGGGGGAAAAATGAAGAAGAAAGTTTTCATCGTCATGCTGATATTCCTCTGTCTTCTTGCACAGAGCGTATTCGCATGCATAATCTTCGGTGCCGGCAGACTCGCCACCACCGACGGTTCAACAATGACTTCACATACCTGTGACTCAACTGGTGATGACATCAGACTCTGGCTCATCCCGTCAATGGCGGCCGGCACAGAGAGAGAGGTTGTCGTCAACGGACGTGCCGGTGTTGATTTCACCAACTTCCCGGAGGTCAAGGAGTATGGTACACGCGGAGTCGTCGCAGACACCTACATCAACGACAAGGACACCTACAAGTATCTGCACGCAATGTACTCCTTCGCAAACGAGAAGGGCGTCACGATGACCGAGTCCACCTGCGGAACGTCAAGGGCACAGCGCACCGTCTTCCAGAAGTACACGGGAATCTGGGACTGCTACATGCTCCAGGATGCTGCTCTCGAGAACTGCGCAACAGCAAGAGAGGCTGTCGAGTTCATGGGCAAGAAGATCACCGAGCAGGGATGGTACGGTTCTCCTGAGACAATGACAATCGGCGACGGAACCGATCTCTGGGTCTTCGAGGCATACGGCGGCAACATGTGGTGCGCCTTCCTGCTTCCCGAGGATGCAGTCTTCGTCTGCGCCAACCGCAGCAGAATCAACTACTATGTCGAGGATGATCCCGATCACTATCAGCACGCTCCCAACATGCTCCAGTTCGCAAAGGACGAGGGTCTCTGGGACGGCGAGAACGTAGAGAAGTTCAATCCCTGCAAGACATTCGCAGCAGGAAACTACGGCTTCTCATGTGTCGGACGTGAGTGGAGAGCCATCACGACTCTTGCTCCGCTGCAGTATCCCGAGCTCGTTGCAAACGAGGACATGGCCGTCACACCGAATCCGGACGACGATCTCCCGCTCTGGGTTGTTCCCGATGAGAAGGTTTCAGTCGACACCATCCGCGACCTCTGCTCGGATGCATACGAGGGAACAAAGTATGACCTGACCAAGACCGCTGATGCAGGCCGCTACGGCAACATCCTTGCAGGTTCCTATCAGAACAGACCGACCAACGTCCCGCAGTGCACATACTTCCAGATCTCGAACGTCAAGGCATGGCTTCCCGAGGAAGCAAGATGTCTCGTCTGGTTCGGATGGGGCGCACCCAGCACGACATACCTGGTCCCGATGTTCGCTTCTGCAGACTACATCGATCCGAAGTTCAACAAGGGTCTCAGATCGACTCCCGATGCAGAGAACTCCTCATGGTGGAACGAGTCGAACGTCCAGACTGCAGCTACAATCAACTATGCAGATGCAATCCAGGTCATCGACTCCTACAGAGAGCCTCTCATGGCCGAGCAGTATGAGATCACCTTCGCTGTCCAGAACACAGCGGCCAAGCTGATCGCAGAGGGCAAGAGGGCAGAGGCAATCGACCTGCTCACAACCTATTCCTACCAGCAGGCCAACATGTGGTATGACCTCTACAAGGATCTCACCATGGAGCTCCTCGGAAGATATGCAACCGGAAGAACGCTGTTCAAGACATCAGCAACACCCAACGGAACACAGTGGTGGAACAAGGTCAAGGCAGCTGTCGATGCTATCAACGCAGAAGAGAGAGAAGCTGCAGCCGCAGCCCCGGCAGCAAACTGATAAAGGAGGGCAGTAAATGAAGAAAGTTCTTATAGTATTGCTGGCACTGGCTTTCATCGGAATCCAGACTGTAGCAGCATGTACGATTTTCGCTGTCGGCAGACTCGCGACAACCGACGGCTCGACAATGATCAGCCACACCTGTGACTCGAACAGCGACGACCTCAGGGTCTGGCTCATTCCCGCACAGGAAGCTGGTTTCACAAGAGACATAGTCAAGTCCGGCCGCTCCGGTTCCGACTTCTCCAACTTCCCCGAGATCATCTACGGATCAAGGGCGACAGTCATGGGCGAGTACACAGCTGAGAACGGAACATACGCCTATGTCCACGGAATGTACTCCTTCATGAACGACCAGGGCCTTGCAATGGGTGAGTCCACCTGTTCAAGATCCAGATCGGACGACAGAGGTCTGGCAGCGACACTCGCTTTCCAGGATATCCGCGCCACCGCAAAGTGGGACTGCTATGCACTCCAGGATGCAGCTCTTGAGAACTGCGCCACAGCAAGAGAAGCTGTCGAGTTCATGGGCAAGAAGATCTCCGAGGAAGGCTGGGCAGACGGAAGCTGCGAGTGCATCAACATCTGTGACGGAAACGAGTCATGGGTCTTCGAGGCTTACGGCGCCAACCAGTGGGCAGCCATCAAGGTCCCCGATGACATGGTCTTCGTTGCCGCCAACAGAGCAAGAATCAACGTCTACAAGGAGAACGATCCCGACTACATCTGCAGCCCGACACTCAAGTCATGGGCAATCGAGCAGGGTCTGTGGAACGGCGAAGGCAACTTCGAGCCCTGCAACGTCTATGCATGGAACGGCTACAACAACATGGGCTGCACGCTCAGAGAGTGGAGAGCCATCAACCTCCTGAACCCCGAAGTCGGTAAGGACCTCGATCCGTTCGGAGATGCCAACGAGTATCCTCTGTTCGTCAAGCCGACCGAGCTCGTCTCAGTCCAGACAATCAAGGACATCTGCTCCGACTACTATGCAGGCACACAGTTCGATCTTTCCAGAACCGTCCAGGCCGGTGAGT
>JAGABK010000159.1 GCA_017614625.1 Spirochaetales bacterium | reverse complement strand
GCGGCTACTCGCCCGAGTCCATGAAGGACTTCGTCTCCCGCGTCGGCGTTGCAAAGGTCGAGTCCGTGGTGGACTACTCGCTCATGGAATTCTGCGTCCGCGAGGACCTCAACAAGCGCGCAAGGCGCCTCATGGCAGTCCTGGACCCCATCCGCCTCGTCATCGACAACTACCCCGAGGACAAGGTCGAGTACTTCGAGATCGAGAACAACCCCGAGGACCCCTCCTCCGGCACCAGGTCGATGCCCTTCACCAGGGAACTTTTCATCGAGCGCGAGGACTTCATGGAAGTCCCGCCCAAGGGCTACCACAGGCTGTACATCGGCAATGAGATCCGCCTGAAGACCGCCTACTACGTCAAGGCCACCAGCTGCGAGAAGGACGAAAGCGGCAAGGTCACTGTCGTCCACTGCACCTACGACCCCGAATCCCGCGGCGGAGAGACGCCCGACGGACGCAAGGTCAAGGGCACCAGCCACTGGGTCAGCGCCAAGTACGCCATCAGCGGCGAGGTCCGTCTCTACGACAAGCTGTTCAACGCCGAATATCCCGGCGGAGACACGGGCAACTACCTGGACGACCTGAACCCCGAGTCGCTGGTGATCGTCAACGACGCCAAGATGGAGCCTGCCGTCGCCGAGGCCAAGCCGGGCGATTATCTGCAGTTCATCAGAAGCGGCTACTTCACGCCGGACTACGACAGCACGCCGGAGCACCTGGTGTTCAACCGCACGGTCACGCTGAAGGACTCGTGGGCCAAGCAGAAGGCCAAGATGGGTCTGTGAAAATAATTGATTGTTTAAAAATGAAGGCCTGCGTTGCAGGCCTTTTGTATTATCTGTTGTCCTTGTCCAGGTCCTCTTCGTTCCAGAAGAAGTCCGAGCTGTCTTCCCTTGAGCGGGCCGGCTTGAACGAATCGTAGCCGTAGGGCTTTCTTGTGCCCTTCTTGCTGCCGAAGTCTCGTCTCTCGCGGTTCTCGGGTTTCTGCTCCCGCCTGGAGCCGTTGTCGCGGTCCCTGAAGCTTCTGTCGCGGCTGAACTCGCGTTTGTTGTCGCGGCTGCCTCTGTATTCCCTCTTCTCTCCGTCGCCGTATCTGCGCTCCCTGGAGTCACGGTCCTTGTAATCGCGGTCCTTGTGCTCCCTGAAGTCGCGGCCTTCACGGTTCCTGTCGTACGAAGGCCTGTCGCCGTACTCCCTGCGCGGTCTGTTGAAGGACCTCTCTCCGTCATCATCGCGGCGCCTTGTATAGGGCTTGTCGTCATATCTGCGCTGGGGCCTGTCATAGTCCCTCTCGCCGTATGACCTGTACGGCCTGCGCTCTCCGTCGCGCTCATTGTCACGGTTGTAGTCGCGCTTGTATGTGCGGCCGCTGTCGCGGTTGCCTCTGTATTCCCTCTTCTCACCGTCGCCGTATCTGCGCTCGCCGTAATTGCGCTCGCCGTCGCGGTGGTCGCGGCCTTCCCTGCGCTCTCCGTAGTTGCGATCGCGGGAACCGTCTCTGTATGTGCGTCTCTCGCCTTCCTTCCTGTATCCGCCCTCGCGCTCACGGGAACTGCTGCGGCCGCTCTTCTCTGCGGATTCCTTTCTTTCCTTCTTCTCTTCAGGCTCACTCCAGTTCAGCGAGAGAGTCTCATCGTCAAATGCCATTATCCAACTCCTGACCGTTCCTGCACGGCCCTTCACAAATCCCGGAGCACCTGTTGTTCCGGTAATCTCACGGACGCCCAGTCCCCTGAGCCTCCTCCTGTCCATCCTGAACGAACCCAGATTGGTCGAGAACAGAATGAAACCCGTCTTCTTGAGGATCCTCAGCAGAGCCTTGATCCATACCGCGTAATCCCTCGCGACATCGAAATCGTCCTCCATCTTCCTGCTGTTCGAGAAGCTAGGAGGATCGAAGATGATGATGTCGTACTTGCTTCCCTTCTCCACAGCCTTGCGTACGAACTCGGTGGCGTCCATGCACACGCATCTGTACATGTCGCCCGCATAGCCGTTCTGCTCCAGGTTCTCCTTGGCCCACTTCGTGTACGTGGCCGACATGTCCACGCTTGTGACGCTTGCCGCAAGGCCCGACGCAGCGTAGACGGAGAAACTTCCCGTGTAGGAGAAGAGGTTCAGCACATCGGCGTTGGCGCTGCGCTCGCGGATCATCTGCCTCGTGACGGCATGGTCCAGGAACAGCCCCGTGTCGGTGTAGCTTGTCAGATCCACGGAGAACGACAGCCCGTTCTCATGCACGACCGTCTTCAGAGCCTCCGATCCGGTCTTCTCGTGCTGTTGTCTCTCGGGACGTCTGGCCCTGTAGGAATAGACCACGTTCTCCGGCTCCAGATAGAGCATGCGCGAACAGATGTCCAGGCATTTCTCCTTCACGTCGCCGGCCATTTCCTCTTGTCCGTAGTCCGTCACCTTGGCCAGTTTTCCATACAGGTCCACCGTCACCGGATACCTCGAAAGATTGCGGTCGTAGACCCTGAAACAGTCCGTCCCCTTGGGCAGGAGATCGTGTCGGAGAGTCTGCGCGTTGTTCTTGAGGATCTTTCCGAAATCCTTGTCCATGTAATCCATTTTCCGGCTTTTCCCTATATCGATGGCATTATATATGCTAAACTGGAAAATTGAAAGACAACCTATTCATATATATGGATAGTAAGGAGCGGACATGGGTGCATTCAAGGCCTACGACATCAGGGGCATCTACAATCAGGATTTCGACAAGGACACCGCCTACAGGATCGGATACTTCCTCCCCAGGCTTCTTCCCTGCAGATACGTCGTGGTCGGACGTGACGTCAGGCTCTCCAGCGACGAGATCTTCGAGAACCTCTGCCGAGGAATCAACGACGCCGGCACCGACGTCTGGGACATCGGTCTTGCCACCACCCCCATGGTCTATTTCGCCACCGTCCATCTCAAGGCCGATGCCTCCGTGCAGATCACGGCCAGCCACAACCCGAAGCAGTACAACGGCATGAAGATATCGCGCACCATGGCCATCCCCGTAGGCGGAGACACAGGCCTCAAGGACCTCGAGAAGATGGTCAACACCCTGCCCGTCGAACCGGTGGCGGCCTCAAAGCGCGGAAGTGTCATCAGGAAGGACATCCACGAGGCGTATCTCTCCTTCCAGAAGCAGTTCCTTCCCGACATGTCGGACCTCTCGATTACGGTCGACACCTCCAACGGCATGAGCAACCTGTATGCTAAGGAGCTCTTCGGAGACCATGCCTTCTACATCAACGACACAATGGACGGAACCTTCCCCGGCCATGAGCCCAACCCGCTCGAGGTCGGGAACTGCAGACAGCTTATGGCTGCGGTCGTGAAGAACGGCTCGGACTGCGGCGTCATCTACGACGGCGATGCCGACAGGGTCATGTTCATCGACGAGCGCGGGCGCTTCATCCAGCCCGACTACATCACAGCGGTGCTCGGCAGATACTTCCTTGCCCGTGAGAAGGGCTCTGTCCTCGTGGACATAAGGACATCGCGCTCCACGGCCGAGGACCTCGTGAAGGCAGGCGCCACCGAGGTCATCACATGGAAGGTCGGCCACGCCTTCGCCAAGATGAAGATCCGCGAGAAAGGCTGCATCTTCGGCGGAGAGCTCGCAGGCCACTACTACTTCAGGGACTTCAACAACTGCGACAGCGGCATCCTGGCCTCCCTGATCGTGCTCCAGACCGTCGCCCAGCTCAAGAAGCAGGGAAAGACCCTGGGACAGCTCATTGACGAGATCGTCTGCTACGCCAACAGCGGAGAGATAAACTTCAAGCTCGACCAGAAGGACGAGGCCATAGGCGCCCTCTATGAGGAGTACTCGAAGCAGAACCCCACCGCGGTCATG
>JAGABK010000158.1 GCA_017614625.1 Spirochaetales bacterium | reverse complement strand
GCTCAGACTCGGAAAGTATCCGTGCGACCTGAGGGAGGGGACCGCCATCCGCGCCCTGTACGGGAAGAACTCCATCAGCGAGCGCCACCGCCACAGATACGAGTTCAACAACGACTTCAGGGAGAAGCTCTCCGAAGCCGGAATGTGCCTTTCGGGCTTCTCTCCGGACGGAAGGCTGGTGGAGACCGTGGAGATACCCGGCGAGGAGTTCTTCATCGGCGTCCAGTTCCATCCCGAGTTCAAGAGCCGCCCCAACAGGCCGCACCCGCTTTTCTACGGCTTCGTCAGGGCGTCCCTGGACAACAGCCGGAGCAAGTAGAACTGTTTAATCCCGGCCGTATATGTTATAGTTTGTTCCGGGAGGTTCCAAATGACCGCGTTGCTTTTCATTCTCTGGATAGTCGAGGCCCTTGTCGCCTACGGAGTGCTCTGGCTCGTCCAGATCCCGCTCAGGAAGAAAGAGTCCCGCATCCCGCGCATCATCGCCTTCGTCGTGAAGGCCTTCCTTCTGACACTCACGGCCTACCTTTCCATCGTCGTGGACAACTGGTTCACATGGAGGACCGGCTATCTGCTGGGCTCCGTCTACGTGGCCCTGGGCGGTGACCTCCTCGGCGACATAGTGTCCTTTGTCGTCGGTCTCATAAGAAAAAAGAACGTGTCCTCCGTATTCCGGGCCATCGCAGGGCTTGTCCTCACAATCGCCTTCCTCATCTACGGAACGGTCAACATGCAGACTGTCACTGCCAATGAGATCACCTACAGGTCCGACCTTCTGAAGAGGCAGCACAGGTTCGTTTTCATCGCCGACCTGCACATCGGATCTGCCCAGTCCTTCGATGTGATCCAGCAGACCATCTTCGACATGGTCACGTCCAAGCACCCCGACTTCATAGTGCTCGGAGGAGACATCACCGACGAGTTCACCACCAAGGAGGAGATGGAGACCCTCTATTCGATGTTCGGAGCCACCGGCGTTCCCGTCTACTTCGTCTACGGCAACCACGACAGACAGGACAAGGCCTACATCGCCGGAGGAGCCACATACACACAGGCCGAGCTTGAGGCGACCATGGCCAACTACGGGATCACAATCCTCAAGGACAGCTGGGTGAAGATCTCCGACGACCTGGTCCTCCTGGGCCGCGAGGACATAACCCACAGCGAACGTCTTGCCGTGTCCGACATTCCCGCACTGCCCGAGAACGTCTACGTCGTCAGCGTGGACCATTCCCCGTACCAGACGGACGACATCATCGCCCTGGGCGCCGACCTGCAGCTTTCAGGCCATTCGCACGCCGGCCAGCTCTTCCCGCTGCGCTTTTTGTGCTGGGTCACCGGCCTGGATGCCAAGGGCGCCTATACCTACGGCGACGCCCAGATGTACGTATCATCCGGCTTCGCGGGCTGGCACTTCCCGTTCAGGACCGAGTCGGGCTGCCACTACGAGCTGGTGACGCTCCTTCCGACCTCCTACAAGTAAGCCATGGCGAAGGGCACCGTCGTTCTCACAGGCGCCTCCGGGGGCATGGGACGCGCCGTCCGCTCCCTTCTTGAGAAGGAGGGCTGCTGTGTCTGGGCCCTGGACATCTCCGGCGACGCAGACGACAAGAACTACATCCGCACCGACATCACCGACGAAGCCTCCGTGCAGGCCGCGGCAGACCATGTGGCCTCCGTCTCAGGCAATGTCGATGCCGTCGTGCACCTGGCGGGCATCTACGACATGAACTCGCTCGTGGAGATGCCTGAGGAGGACTTCCTCAGGATCTTCAACGTGAACCTCTTCGGCATGTACCGCGTGAACAAGGCCTTCGTGCCGCTTCTCAATCCGGCATCCAGGATCGTCATGGTCTCCAGCGAGCTCGCGCCGCTTGACCCGCTGCCGTTCACCGGAATCTACGCCATAACCAAGTCGTCCATCGAGAAATACGCTTACTCGCTCAGAATGGAGCTGCAGCTTCTTGGCCACAGCGTGAGCGTCGTGCGCCCCGGCGCCGTGAAGACCCCGCTGCTGGACGTCTCTCAGAAGCGCATAGAGGCCTTCTGCGACAACACGGAGCTGTACAAGGACACCTCCAGGAGGTTCCTCTCCATCGTCAACAGGGTGGAGACGGCGAACGTGGAGCCCGAGCGCCTGGCCGCGACCGTCCTGCGCGCGCTTGAGGCCCGCAGGCCGCGCTACGTGTACAAACTCAACCGCAGCCCGCTGCTTCTCATGATGAACATGCTTCCGCAGCGCCTGCAGAACTACCTGATAAAGAGGATTCTTCTTCCGAAAAAGTGATCAGACCAGCTCTTCCCTGATCTCCTTGATCCTTGCGATTATCCTGTCTATGTGCTCGTGCGTCAGATTGGGGTTGAGCAGGGTGAACTTCAGCATGACGCGCCCGTCCTTGGAGGTCTGGCCTATGACCGAGCCTTCCGACATGAGGCGCTTTCTTATGTTCTTGTTCGCCTCGTCCCCGTCCTTGACTGCGAAGACGACCGAGCTGATCTCAGGCTTGACCGGCGCGATGAACACGGGGTCCTTGAGCAGCCTCTCGTAGAAGTAGCCGGCGTTCTCGACAGCGGTGTCGATGATCTTCGCGAAGCCTTCCTGTCCGCGCGTGCGGAAGGCCATGAAGACCTTCAGCGCGTCGAAGCGCCTCGTCGTCTGCAGACTCTTGTCCACCAGGTTGATGTAGCCTTCCTCCTCGTCCTCCTCGCGGTTGAGGTAGTCGGCGTGCAGCTCGAAGCACTCCTGCAGGTTCTTCTTCTTGAAGAGGATGACTGAGCAGGAGATGGGAAGCAGGAACATCTTGTGGAAATCCACCGTGACGCTGTCGCACAGGCTCATGTCGCCCATCCTGTCGCGGTAGCGGGGGCTCATGACAAGGCCGCTTCCGTAGGAGGCGTCGGCGTGGAGGAACATCCCGTACTTGTCGCAGATGCGCCTCATCTCCGACACATCGTCGATCGAACCGTAGTCCGTGGTTCCGATCGTGGCGACTGCGCAGAAGGGCAGAAGGCCCGCCGCGATGTCCTCTTTCACCATGGCCTCGAACTTTTCGATGTCTATCTTGCATCTGGAGTCGACCGGAAGCTTTCTGACCGAGTCGTAGCCCAGACCCATGACGTGGCAGGTCTTCTCCATTGAGAAGTGCGACACCTCGGAGGTGTAGAGCCTCATGCGGCTGTAGAAGGAGGGAAGGCCTTTCTTCTTGACGTCGTGTCCGAACTTCGTCCCGCAGTACCAGTCGCGCGCGGCGATTATTCCGGCCATGTTGGACTGCGTTCCGCCGGACGTGAAGGTTCCGTCCGCCTCGGGGCCGAAGCCGAAGAGTTTCACCAAGCCGTGGACCATGTTCTCCTCGATCTCGGTGGCCGCCGGGCCCTGGTCCCAGCTGTCCATGCTGTCGTTGAACGTTCCTATGATGAGTTCGGATGCTATTGTCTCGGTGAGCGCAGGTGCGTGGAGGTGCGGCATGTACATCGTCGACCATGTCCTGAGAAGGTGGGGCATGATCTCCTTCTCGACCGTACGGAGGGTCTCGTCGAATCCCGTTCCCTTCTCGGGAAGGAATCCCAGGTTCTCCAGGTCATGCCTCAGCTCGTAGACATCCTTGCCCGAATAGGCGGTGTTGTCATCGTATGAACGGATGATTGCGTCTGCCGTATCCGCAACCATCTTCCGGAATGTTTCCTTGACAGAAACGTCAGAGGACAGAATGACAGGATCTTTTCCTTCCATTGCCGACTCCTTCCCAGAAATAATTGATGATGCAAGGTAATCATAACAGCAAAACCCCCTCGGCGCCATTAAAAAATCAATAAATGTTTGACCCCCGGCGGGTATGCATTTATAGTGTCCTTAGGCCGCACGGTAACACACGGTTCACCTTAGTATTATTTTGAGGTAAAGGGGGTATGAAACATGGATTTCATTGTAAAGGTCAATGATTTTGTCAATGGCATCGTATGGGGAGTTCCGATCCTGGTTCTCATCCTTGCCACGGGATTGTTCTTCACGATCAGACTGGGGTTCTTCCAGTTCACGCATTTCGGATTCCTCTTCAGGGATACGATCGTCAAAGCGTTCAGGAAGAAGGACGAGAAGAAACCCGGGAAGGGCGAGTTGACGTCGTTCCAGGCTGCGATGACAAGTGTTTCAGCCATCGTCGGATCCGGTAACATCGCTGGTGTGGCCACGGCTATAGTCGTAGGCGGTCCCGGAGCCCTTTTCTGGATGATAATCGCGGCGGTCTTCGGCATGGCGTCGAAGTTCGCGGAGATCACCCTCGGAATCAAGTACCGCAAGTTCAATGAGGACGGAACGGTCCGCGGCGGAGCCATGTACTACCTCGCCGACGGCCTGAAGCAGAAGTGGCTGGGCATCCTGTTCTCGATCCTGGTCATCCCGTTCGCATTCGTCATCAGCGGCATCGTCGACACCAACACGATCGCGACCACGCTGTTCGACGAGTTCAAGATCCCGACAATCGCCACCGGAATCGTCCTTGCAGTGGTCACCGGAATCATCGTCTTCGGCGGAGCCAAGAGAGTAGGTTACGTGTGCGCGGTCATCGCCCCGTTCATGGGCGGCGCCTACCTGCTGGCAGGTCTTGCGATCATAATCATCCACATCGGACAGGTCCCGGCAGCCCTCGGAACCATCATCAAGGCAGCCTTCAATCCCGCAGCCGCAACCGGAGGCGTGATAGGCTCGATCCTGGTCACCATGAAGATGGGCGTGGCCCGTGGCATGTACTCAAACGAGGCCGGTCTCGGAACCGCGGCCATGGTCCATTCGCCCGCACAGGTCGAGACCCCCTCGGAGCAGGGAGTCTGGGGACCCATGGAGGTCTTCCTCGACACGATCGTCGTCTGCACCATCACCGCCCTGGCCATCGTCATGTCCGGTCTCTGGACCAGCGGACTCGACGGAGCCACGCTCACGGTCAATGCATTCAAGACCATGCTTCCGGGCAACATCGGATACTGGATCGCGATCGGATCCGCCATCCTGTTCGGTTTCAGCTGCCTGATCTCATACTACGACTACGCGTCTCAGGCCGCCGAGTATCTGTTCGGAGAGAAGAGCAAGTGGTTCATCAGAGGCTTCTGGGTCGTTGCGATCGTCGTCGGCAGCCAGACCACGCTGGGCTTCGTATGGGACCTCGCGGACACATTCAACGGACTTATGATCATTCCGAACCTGATCGGCATCCTGATTCTGAGCAACGAGGTCGTGAAGGAGAAGAAGACCTACTTCGAGGCCAACGGAATCAAGAACTGACAAGGTTCCGGTAAAACCGGCATTCATATGAAAAGAATCCTTCTGATAGGAACGGGAGGGACCATCGCGTCCCGTCCCACCGACGACGGGCTGGCTCCGTCGCTCACGACGGCCGAACTTCTGGCCAAGGTCCCCGAGATCGCGCGCTTCTGCACGCCCGACTGCGTCCAGCTCTTCAACATGGACAGCACCAACATACGCCCGGAGCACTGGCTGATGATTGCCGACACGGTCAAGCGCAGCTACGAGTACTACGACGGCTTCGTGGTCACCCACGGAACCGACACCATGGCATACACCGCAGCCGGGCTGAGCTATCTGGTCCAGAACAGCCGCAAGCCCGTGGTCCTCACCGGAGCCCAGATCTCCGTGGCAATGGACGACTCGGACGCCCGCAGGAACCTGATCGACGCCTTCATCTGCGCCGCCGACGAAGACAGCCACGGGGTCCTCGTGGTGTTCTCCGGCTCGGTCATCCTGGGCACGCGCGCCAGGAAGAACTACACCAAGCGCTTCGCCGCCTTCGCCAGCGCCAACTATCCCGAGGTCGCCAGAATCCAGGACGGCAAGGTCTACCGCTTCATCCCGCAGGAGCCCGAGGGCGATGTCGTCTTCTACGACAAAATCGACCCGAAGGTGGGCCTGATAAAGCTCTTCCCCGGCATGACCGAGGACGTGGTCACCTTCATGACGGGGCAGTTCGACGGCCTCGTCATAGAGGGATTCGGAGTGGGCGGACTTCCCGAATACTATGAGTTCGCCTCGCACATAAAGCAGTCCGTGGCCGAAGGCCGCCTGATAGTCATGACAACGCAGGTTCCCAACGACGGAAGCGACCTTGGCCTTTACAAGGTCGGACACAGCCTAAAGAAGGCGCCCAACGTGCTCGAGGCCCGCGACATGACCAGCGAGGCCGCCCTTGCCAAGATAATGTGGATCCTGGGTCAGACCAAGGACCCAGCACTTGCGGGAAGACTGTTCTACAGGCCCGTGGCCCACGACATGATGATGTGAGAGGACAGACCATGAGAAGATTCCTTCTTCTGATTCTTGCCGCGGCGCTCTGTGTGTCCTGTCTCGTGTCCTGCGACGACAGGTTCGATGTGGACGATGTCAGCGAGCCTTTCGCAGGTTCTGCCGAAACCGTCGGCGTGGCTGCTTCCAAGGCCAAGGTCATAATCCTCTCCGGACAGTCCAACGCCGCCGGCGTGGCCTATGTGTCGGAGATTCCGTCCGAAAGCGCGGCAAAATACGCTGCCGGTTTCGACGACATCCTCCTGAACGTGAACAACAGCATGTCGGGTCACGACACCGACGGTTTCGTGAAGACGACCACGAGCTGGGGCGACAACCACGACGGAATCTGGTTCGGTCCGGAAGTGGGGCTTGCGGAGCAGCTGACAGAGGAATTCCCGGGCGAGAAGTTCTACATAATCAAATATGCATGGAGCGGGGCGGAGCTGGAAAGCCTTTTCCTTCCCGGAAAGGGAGCCTACAAGCAGCTCTGCAAGGCTGTGGACGACGGTCTTGCCGCTCTCAGGGAACAGGGTCTTGACCCCGAGGTCGTGGCCTTCTGCTGGATGCAGGGCGAAAGCGATGCCTGCAAGAGGGGCCCCGCGAAGCGCTATGACGGAAACCAGATGAAGATGGTGAAGGCCCTTCGCGAGAGGTACGGCGGTTTCTTCTTCCTGGATGCGGGAATCTCGCCGAGCTGGCCTTTCTACACCCGCGTGAACAACGCAAAGGTGTACGCCGACTGCGTCCTGGAGCACTGCGAGTACATCAATTCCAATTACCACGGCCTTGTGGTCTCACCGAATGACATAGCCCACTACGACGCGCCTTCCATGCTGAAGCTGGGGCAGCTGTTCGGAAGCAGGATTGCGCAGCACATCGAGATAATCGGCGAATGATATCCGGATAATCGCATAAAGCAGGTCTCTTTGCGTTTTATCATATCAAAAAGGTATGGTAACTATAATATTATATGTATTTGTAACTTTTTCCGCAAATTCCTATAATGCCAGCATATTTTTTCACGGAGGTATGCCACATGTGTTCGATTGTAGGTTTTTCGTCGGATGCCGTCAGCGCATCGTTGATCCGGACCTGTTTCGGGCGCTCTGTCCTCAGAGGTCCGGACCAGAGCAGTTTCGAGAACGTGGGTAACAATGCATACCTCGGTTTCGACAGACTTGCCATCATGGACCTGAACGAGTCGGGAATGCAGCCCTTCCACCTGGGATCGGAGAGCCTCGTCTGCAACGGCGAGATCTACGGGTTCCGCAAGCTCAAGGAGGAGCTTTCCGGCCGCTACGAGTTCAGGGGCCATTCGGACTGCGAGGTCCTTCTTCCGCTGTGGAACGAGAAGGGCGTGGACATGTTCAGGGAGCTGGACGCGGAGTTCGCCCTGATCATCTACGAGGCCCAGACGCGCAGTTTCGTGGCCGCAAGGGACCCAATAGGGATCAGGCCGCTTTTCTACGGCTATCTTTCCGACGGGAACATCATCTTCTGCAGCGAGGCCCGATGCCTCATAGGGCTCTGCGAGAAGGTGATCCCGTTTCCGCCGGGACATTATTACAAGGACGGGAAGTTCATCAGGTACGCCGACCCCACCGAGGTGAAGGAGGTCTGCCATGACGACCTGGACACCGTCTGCGCCAACATCAGGAGCAAGCTGATCGACGGAATCGAGAAAAGGCTCGACTCCGACGCCCCGCTGGGCTTCCTGCTTTCCGGAGGCCTCGACTCCAGCCTTGTGTGCGCCGTCTCGGCCAAGATCCTGGGCCGCAGCATCAGGACCTTCGCCATCGGCATGGACACCGACCCCATCGACCTGCGCTATGCCCGCCAGGTGGCCGACTTCATCGGAAGCGACCACATGGAGGTGACGATGACCATGGACGATGTCCTTGAAAGCCTGGACACGGTCATCTCGCTGCTGGGGACCTGGGACATCACCACCATCCGTGCCAGCATGGGAATGTACCTGTGCTGCAAGGCCATCCACGAACGCACCGATGTGAAGGTGCTCCTGACCGGTGAGATCTCGGACGAGCTTTTCGGCTACAAGTACACCGACTTCGCCCCGTCGCCCGAGGCCTTCCAGGAGGAGGCCGCCAAGAGGATCCGCGAGCTGTTCTGGTACGATGTCCTCAGGGCCGACCGCTGCGTCTCGGACAACTCGCTCGAGGCCCGCGTCCCGTTCGGCGACCTGGAGTTCGTCAGGTACGTCATGTCCATCGACCCGGCCATGAAGATGAACCGCTGGAACATGGGAAAG
>JAGABK010000157.1 GCA_017614625.1 Spirochaetales bacterium | reverse complement strand
GCCGGATCCCTGTAATCGTCGCCTGCTCCGTTGGGGCCTTCCGGCTCACTGAGGTATTCGGAATAGTCCACTCCGGGCCGGAAATACATACCGTGGCCGTAATACATGGGCACCGTAATCAGGCTGAGCCTGCCGTCCGCATCCGTGGATATCTTCATCAGCTGCGGCATGTACCCCACGATGCTTCCCGACTCCGTGGCAGAGTTGCCGGAATACCTGACCGTCCTGGTCCGTCCCTCTCCCTTTACCGGAGTGATGCTCACCACAGGCACATACTTGCCGTTGCTCTCCACGAAGTGCTCATATCCGTCAAGTTCCTGAAGGTACATCACTCCCGCGGAATTGACATACCGCATGGCGTAGAAGGTCGCCCGCTTCCTCACCAGGGCATCCTGCTCGTCAGCTGTCATCACGCTCTGTTTCGTGGCCCTCTCGAATACGTAGAAGCCGTCGATCGCAACGCCTTCATAGGTGAGCCCGTACTGTACCAGAGGAGACCATTCGGTCAGGTCCCTGAGGATCAGCACGTCCCTGTCACCCACCTGCCGCACAAAGAACTGGAACTCGGGACCGTAGTCCAGTATCATGTCGCCGATGGCCGTATAGCCTTCCGTGACCTCCTTCGGCGTCACTTTGATCAGGTCATACCCGCCTCTCGATGAGTTCCCGGTCATGCCCAGTTCGAAATCGCATATCACGTAGTCTGTCAGCCCTTTTCTTGCGAAACCCAGCTCCCCGGTCCCGCATGAGAACTCCAGGGTCTCAGAATCCTCAAGGGAGCTCACCATCCTTCCCATGGGAAGGTATCTCCATTCTCCATCCAGCAGCTCCAGGATCTCCTGTTCTTCCCCTTTCTCCACGATCTCCGGATCCCCCGGATCCGGTCCTGGATCAGACGTTCCGCCCCTGTCCGTGCAGCCTGCCGTCAGGATGACGAGCGCCAGCAGGAACGCTGCAAGCCTCAAGTATCTTTTCATTGACGTTTCCTCCGTTTCAGAAGATGTGTTTGTCTGTCTTGAATATATATGAAAGAAGGTATCCATGCAATACCCCGGGCAGGCACAGTGGCCGGAAAACAAAAAGGAGGCTTTGTTCAAGCCTCCCCATATACTCTTCTTTGTGAAGGGCCGCATCACTGCTGCTTTGCCTTCTCCTTCATCTTTGCGAGTGCATCCTTGCGTGAAAGGTTGATCCTTCCCTGGTCGTCGATCTCTGTGACCATTACCAGGATCTCGTCGCCCACGCTGACCACATCCTCGACCTTCTCGACATACTTGGAGTCGAGCTTGGCGACTCTGACGAGTCCCTCCTTGCCGGGAGCGATCTCGACGAATGCGCCGAAGTTCATGATCCTGGTGACAACGCCCTTGTAGATGGCGCCGATGGTGGGATCCTCCACGATGGTCTTGATGATGTTGTAGGCCTTCTCGATTCCTTCCATCTCGATGCCGGCGATGTAGATGGTTCCGTCCTCTTCGATGTCCACGGTGACTCCGCACTCGGCGACGATCTTCTGAACGACCTTTCCGCCCTTTCCGATGACGTCCTTGATCTTGTCCACGTCGATGGTCATGGTCTTCATCTTCGGAGCGTACTTGCTCAGTTCCTTCCTGGGCTCTGCGATGACAGGCGTCATGATGTCGTCGATGATGTGGATCCTGCCCTTGCGGCACTTCTCGAATGCCTCGGCAACGATCTCGTAGGTCAGTCCGTCGACCTTGATGTCGACCTGGATGGCGGTGATTCCGTTCTTGGTTCCGCCTACCTTGAAGTCCATGTCTCCGAAGAAGTCCTCAAGGCCCTGGATGTCGACCATGGTCATCCACCTGTCGCCCTCTGTGATGAGGCCGCAGGAGATGCCGGCAACGGGCGCCTTGATCGGCACGCCGGCGTCCATGAGAGCCAGTGTGGATCCGCAGATGGAAGCCTGGCTGGTTGAACCGTTGGATGACAGCACCTCGGAGACCACCCTGATCACATAGGGGAAGTCCTCGATGCTGGGGAGCACGGGCTCGAGAGCCCTCTCTGCCAGCGCTCCGTGACCTATCTCACGGCGGCTGGATGACCTGATGCCCCTTGCCTCACCGGTCGAGTACGGAGGCATGTTGTACTGGTGCATGTACTTCTTTTCCCATACGGGCTCGAGAGCGTCGATGAGCTGGGCGTCCTTCATGGTTCCCAGAGTGACTATGGACAGCACCTGGGTCTGGCCCCTGGTGAACATTCCTGATCCGTGTGTCCTGGGCAGGAGCGATACCTCTGCGGACAGAGGGCGGATCTCGTCGATGCCTCTTCCGTCGACTCTCTTGCCGTCATCGAGCAGCCAGCGTCTGACGACAAACTTCTGCAGCTTGTACAGGCACTCCTCGATCATGGCCTTCCCCTCGGGATAGGTCTCGTCGAACTGCTCGTGGACCTCGCTGTATACCACGGCGAGCCTTGCGTCCCTCTCGGTCTTGTCATCGGTGTCGAGAGCGTATCTCACCTTCTCGATGGCGAACTCGCTGATGGCGTCATACATGTCGTGGTCGACGTCTATGTGCTGGAAGTCGTACTTGGGCTTTCCGATCTCCTTCACGATGTCCTCAAGGAAGTCGATGAACTTGATGATCTCGTCGTGACCTGTGCGGATGGCCTTCAGCATGATGTCCTCGGGGACTTCCTTGGCTCCGGCCTCGATCATGACGATCTTCTCGCGGCTGCATACCAGCGTCAGGTCGAGCTTGTTCCTCTCCTGCTGCTCGGCTCCGGGCATGAGGACGATCTCGTCGTCCACAAGGCCTACGGAGATGCCGCCGATGGGTCCGTTGAAGGGAACGTCGGAGATGCTGGTGGCGATGATGGCGCCCAGCATTCCGGTAATGGTGGGATCACAGTCGGGATCCACGCTCATGACAGTCATGACGATTGCCACGTCGTTCCTCATGTCCTTCGGGAAGAGAGGACGCATGGGCCTGTCGACCACACGGCCGGACAGGACGCCGCTCTGGCCGGGACGGCCCTCGCGGCGCATGAAGGAACCGGGGATCCTTCCGACTGAATAGAGCTTCTCCTCAAAGTCGACTGACAGAGGGAAGAAGTCGATGCCTTCTCTGGGCTTCTGGCTCATGGTGATGTTGGCCAGTACGACCGTCTCGCCGTATCTGACAAGACAAGAGCCGTTGGAAAGGGCGCACATCTTGCCTGTCTCGACGACCAGTTCCCTGCCCGCGAAGGTTGTTCTGAATTCTCTGTAACTCATTGATTACTCCTTTGCTTTTGTTGTTTTTACTCCGGCAAAAGGTCATATTTTTAGCAATGAATTCAGCCATTGAAACGTTTCGATAGCTCAATTTACTGCTAAAAAAACATGCGCACTTTTGCCGGTGTATTGCGTTGTTTTTTACAGATGGACGGGCAGATGTTTCCATCTGCCCGAGCTGTAACCGATTATCTACGCAGACCCAGCTTGGAGACGATGGCACGATATCTCTCGATGTCCGTCTTCTGAAGGTAGGCCAGCAGATTCCTACGACGACCAACCATCTTGAACAGTCCGCGGCGGGAATGGTTGTCCTGCTTGTTGACCTTGAGATGCTCGGTCAGGTGGTTGATCCTTGCCGTGAGGAGGGCGATCTGGACTTCGGGTGAACCCGTGTCGTTCTCGTCCTTGCCGTAAGCAGCAATGATTGCCTTCTTGTCGATCATTTTCATTTCACCTTTCTTTTTTTATTTCTCCGCGTGACTCAGCAGTGGGCCGGTGAGTGCCTGTTGCAGGCTTACCCCCAGAACCGATTCACGGGTACCTGAATAGTATATCAATACCGATGCGTTTTGTAAAGAAAAATCTTTACTTATCTTCCTCTTCCAGAAGATACATCGCCAGTTTGTCCATTATCTTCCACGCGTCATCGGAATTCACCATAAGACAGAATCCGAAGGAGCCGTCCAGGGCGAACCACGCGGATGACTCGAACCCGATATTGTCCCCTCCGTGACCGAAACATGGCCTTCCGCAGATCTCATCCAGGAAGCAACCCAGACCCATTCCCTTTTCAGTATCTCCGAAATCGGCTGTCCTGCACTGCTCCCTCACCATCTCCCTTACAAGATTAGCGGGTACGATCCCTTCTTCGCCGGAGAGTATCTTCTGGATGTGGATGCCGAATCTTGCAAGATCGCTGGGAGTGGTCCACAGCCCTGCCGCAGCAAGTTCGGGCATGATCATGTGTCCGCCTTCCACCTCCTTGCCTCCGGAATGACCGGATGCAAGGTCTTCAGTGACATCCTGGCGGAATGTGCTGAATTCCATTTCAAGAGGTCTAAGGACAAGCTCGTCCATCGCCTCCTCAAAGGATCTTCCTGTCACGTTCATTACGCACTTCTGCAGGACGGTATACCCTCCTCCTGAATACTCCCACTTCTCTCCGGGCTCCCTTTCCTGAACGACAGGGTCCGAATTCGCGGGTGGCTGTCCGAGGATTATCTGCTCTGCCGTCGGTATGCTCTGCGACCGGAGGTATCCGTCGAAGCCGTGAACGGTGAGTCCGGCGGTGTGGGTCAGGATTTGTCTTACCGTTGCCCTTGCTGGCGAGCCGTCAGTCCTGCTGAGGACAAGATCTCCAAGATACCTGCTGACATCCTCATCCAGATCCATCCTGCCCTCTCCCACAAGGCG
>JAGABK010000156.1 GCA_017614625.1 Spirochaetales bacterium | reverse complement strand
TACAACGCCATGGGTCAGAGCGGTCTGGCCTACATGTCAAGGCTCGACAGCTTCTATTCAAACCCCGCGGTTCTCGCAAAGAGGGGTTTCGCACTGAGCCTTCCGACCATTTCGGTGACATACTACAACCTGCAGAAGCTCGTCTCAGATGAGACTGCAATGGAAGAGTTCAACCGCATCGTCAAGGGTGAGCAGGAAGACGAGGACGTCACGGACTTCGCCAAGAAGCTTCTCTTCAATCTCGGCACCGGTTACAACACCTTCGCCAAGTTCGATTTCGGCACCTCCCTCAAGCTCGGTCTTCTCGGTCTCGGAACCAACGTCCAGATCAAGCTCCACTCCTTCAACGAAGGAACAAGCGCACTTGACCAGACGATCATTCCAGAAGTCAACCTCGCCCAGACCCTCGCGGTCGGCGCCAAGGTCCTTGACACCGATGCTCTTTCCCTTTCAGTCGGCGCCTCGATCCACGGCGTGTACAAGGCATACTTCAAGGGTGTCGGCGGAAGCAAGATCATCAGCATGTTCTCCGGCGACGAAGATCCCGTCGAGACCCTTCTCTGGAAGACTCCCGTCATGGGCGGTTTCGGTGTTCCGTTCGATCTTGGTGTGACACTCGGACTTCTGAACGACCAGATTTCCATCTGCGCCACGGCGAACAACCTCAACGGCATCTACCACATGAAGAGCTATCAGGGCGCAGGCTATCTGATCAACTCCTTCAGTGAGGGCGCCATCCAGGGTCAGCCCGAGGGTGAGGTCAAGGAGTCCGTCGAGTTCGAAGTCAAGACTCCCTGGACCCTCAACTTCG
This sequence comes from Spirochaetales bacterium, assembly GCA_017614625.1. Taxonomy (GTDB): domain Bacteria; phylum Spirochaetota; class Spirochaetia; order Sphaerochaetales; family Sphaerochaetaceae; genus UBA9732. The sequence continues at coordinate 5,947 of JAGABK010000156.1, read as the reverse complement.
GTTTCGCATTCACTCCGGATGTCGCGGTTCTCAAGCCGGTCATCACGGCAGACCTCATCGATATGTTCGAGCTCTGCAAGTCCTTCGGCAGCGAGGAGTTCAGGGCCAGCGACCTTCTGCTCCACCTGAACATCGGCGCAGAAGTCGGCGTCTTCGACATCGTGACGGTCCGTGCAGGCATCAACCGCGGCTTCCTGTCCGTCGGCGCCGGCATCTGGCTCCCGTTCGCACAGATCGACGCTTCCTACGGCTGGCAGGAGTTCGGAAAGGAACTCGGCGACAAGCCCGTCGACTCCCTCACGATCAAGGTCAGTATCGGATACGACAAGAAGTGAATCTGATTTGATTGGAATCAAGGGGCCTTCGCAATGCGGAGGTCCCTTTTCTTACGCCCTGACAAGCCTGTAGAGCAGGGTGTTCGTTCCGCCGCAAATCATGCCCAGCGGGTCCTTCCCGGACAGTCTGTTCTCTTCCAGAAGGAAGTCCTCCTGATCCGCAAGCAGTTGCCTCGCACGGTCGATGGCATGACGCTCTATGGCTCCGCCGCCGACTGTGCCGCGGAAACCGTCCGCAGTCACGTACATCATGGAGCCGACTGATCTCGGGGCCGAGCCCGTCTTGCCTACGATTCTGACCATGACGCCGGGTTTTTCTGCTGCAAGGGCTATGACGCTCGGATCCATGTCCACGGCCTTCTTGTCCGCGCGGAAGACCCCTATAATCTGCGCCATGATGGCGACGGCTATTTCCTGGGGTGTCACCGCGTTTATAGGAAGGCCTATGGGCGAACAGACGTCCTTCAGCTGATCTTCGGTTATTCCGCTGTCACGCATGGCCTGCATGCAGTAGGCGATTTTTGCCGCCGAGCCTATCATTCCTATATATGAATGCCTGTGCGTCAGGGCGTAATACAGGCACTGCGCGTCGTAGACATGGCCGTGGGTGAAGATGCAGTAGTAGGGAGAGAAGAACGAGCCGTATTCGCGCTGCAGAAGCTCCTCGTACGTGCCGCAGATTCTCTCGGCCTTCGGAAACCTCTCTTCTGTGAGTATCTCCGTGCGGCTGTCCAGGACCGTCGTCCTCATGTCCTGCAGGACGGCAAGGTCGTAGAGGGCCTTTCCTACATGGCCGCATCCGAAGAGCACCAGATGCGGCTTGACGGTAAGGGATTCGACAAGACCGGCGTCTTCGGAAACTTCCCCGTCGCCGCAGATGAACTGTCCGTCCCTGTATATGGCCTCGTGTCCCGTGGCGAAGTACGTGCGTCTCTGGAGGCCCGGCTCGTCAAGTATTTCCAGCAGTGTGCGGTAGTAGTTATCCATTCAGAATCTCCTTCATGGCCCTGACCGCCGTCCCGATGTCGGCATCGGTCGTGAACGGTCCGGGCGAGAAGCGCAACGCTCCCGTGGGGTATGTCCCCAGGGCCTTGTGGCTTGAGGGAGAGCAGTGCAGGCCAACCCTTGTCTCTATCCCGTAACGCTCCAGTAGAAGCTCGCAGATGTCCGCTATGTCCATCCTCGGAGATGTCACGGATACCACCGATGTTCGCGGCCTGTCCAGGGGGGCTCCGACGATTTCCAGACCGTCGATGCCCTGCAGTCCGGAATAGAGAAGCTCCGTAGCATGCCGCTCGCGGTCCTTCAGTTCCTTTCTGTTCTCCAGAATGTACGACAGGCTGTGCTCCAGTGCGAGAAGTCCGCCGATGTTCTGCGTTCCGGCTTCAAGCCTGTCAGGCAGGGTGTCCGGAATCTCCTCGCTGTCGCTTCTTGACCCCGTGCCTCCGCTGACCAGCGGCTCAATGGCCAGGGCAATATCCTTCCTGAGTGCCGCTCCACCCGTTCCCTCGGGTCCCAGAAGGTCCTTGTGGCCCGAGAATACGACGCCTGCGATATTCATGGATGACATGTCGATGTCAAGGTCAGTGATGGTCTGAGCCGCATCTATGAATAAAAGAATTTCATGTTCATGTGCAATACGGGCTATTGTCGGAATGTCCTGTATGGCTCCTGAAACATTCCCGGCACCGCAGATGAGCATGGCTTTCGTCTCAGGTCTGATGAGTCCTTCGATCTCATCGATGAGGATATAACCCTGTCTGTCGCACGGAATCCTTGAGAACTCGGTTCCGCACCGGACCAGAGGACGCATTACGCTGTTGTGCTCGCACGAAGAGACGAGTATGTGGCCGCCGTTTCCGAACAGGCCCTTGATGATGAGGTTCAGCGATTCGGTGGCTCCGCTTGAGAAGACCACGCTCTCCGGTGTGGAGAGCCCAAGCAGCCAGGCAATTCCGGAGCGGAGGTCCGAGATTTTTTCGATGATTTCCGTTCCTTTGCTGCCGTTGGTCCTGCTGAGGTTCATGCAGTCCTTCTCCAGAAAGTCCCTCATTACGTCTGCAGCACCGGGTGCCTTCGGAAAGGATGTGGCAGCGTTGTCCAGATAGATTCGTCTCATGGCAACAGTATAGCATGCATTGCCATTGCATTTCCAAAAATATGATGGTAAAACATAGGCTGAAGAGATTCGTATGAAAATCGCAAAGGAAAAGAGGAATCTGGCCATAGCCGGAGCTCTCATCGGAATCATCGCAGTCGTGCTCGTTCTTCTGGGGAACCCCAAGAACATGGGCTTCTGCATCGCATGTTTCGTCCGCGACATCGCCGGAGGACTGAAGTTCCACAGTGCCGGTGTCGTCCAGTACGTCAGACCCGAGATTATCGGTCTGGTGCTGGGTTCGTTCCTTATCAGCGTGCTCACAAAGGAGTTCAACGCAAGGGGAGGCTCATCGCCGGTTCTGCGCTTCTGCATTGGTGCAATGGTCATGATCGGATGCCTTGCATTCCTGGGATGTCCGTTCAGGATGATTCTGAGGCTGTCAGCAGGAGACCTCAACGCTCTCATAGGACTTCTGGGCTTCGCGTCCGGAGTCGGAGCGGGTTCGTTCTTCCTGTCTAAGGGCTTCTCCCTCGGAAGGACACGCGCCCAGGCACCTCTTGAGGGGTGTGCGATTTCGCTCGTGAACATCATCCTCTTCGTCCTTGTCATTGCCGTGCCTTCGCTTTTCGCTTTCTCGACATCCGGTCCGGGTTCCATGCACGCTCCCATGGTGGTCTCGCTCTGCGCAGGCCTTGTCGTGGGACTTCTGGCCCAGCGCACCCGCATGTGCATGGCCGGCGGCTTCAGGGACCTGTACCTGCTCAAGGACGGAACCCTGATCTGCGGTTTCATCGCGATCTTCGTGTTTGCACTGATAATGAACCTCGCCACCGGCAGCTTCAAGCTCGGTTTCACCGGACAGCCGGTTGCACACAACGCCCACATCTGGAACTTCCTCGGAATGGCTGTGTGCGGTCTTGGATGCACAATGCTCGGTGGATGCCCGCTCAGGCAGCTGATCCTCGCCGGTGAGGGAAACAGCGACAGCGCCATCACGGTGCTGGGACTTCTCACGGGTGCTGCGATTTCGCACAATTTCGGACTTGCCGGAGCGGCAGGAGCCGTGGCCGACGGCGCCGGACTGAAGACCCAGGGAAAGGTTGCAGTCATTCTGTGCCTGCTGATTCTCGTGGCCATTGCATGCATCAAGACTTTCGCAGAGAAGAAGGAGGACTGACATGGAGATTGATTACAGAGGACTCAGCTGTCCGGAACCGGTCATCAGGACCAAGAAAGCCATCAAGGACAACCCGCAGACCGTGGAAGTCCTTGTCGACCAGCGTGCGCCTTTGGAGAATGTCTCGCGCTACCTGCGTGCAATGAAGTATGATGTAAGCGTGCAGGAGGAAAGCGGGCAGTGGAGGATAAGCGCGACGAAATGATGGTCGCGACATTCGCAAACCATTACGGAGCCGTACAGTTCAAAAAGACGGTCGGAGCCGGATGCACCCTGCGTCCGGTTCCGCGCAGTCTGTCCAGTTCCTGCGGCACGTGCGCCTTCTTCGAGGGTCCGTTCCTGAAGGAATACGTGAACTCCAATCTGGAAGCCGTCTACGAGATGAAAGACGGCACCTATATCAAGGTCTATGAAAACTGACGTCAAGCTAACAAGTATGGTCAAGACCTCCGGCTGCGCCGCCAAGCTCCCGCCCGGGAAGCTTCACAGCGTGATAGACAACCTGCCGCTGATGAAGGACGACAGGCTGCTGGAGGGTTTCGAGAGCGCCGACGACGCCCTGGTCTATCAGGTCAGCGGCGACATCGTCTGCGTCCAGACAGTGGACTTCTTCCCTCCGATGGTGGACGACCCGTTCATATTCGGGCAGGTTGCCGCGGCAAACGCCTTGTCGGACATCTACGCCATGGGAGGAGAGCCGTCTGTTGCCATGAATCTCATGTGCTTCCCGTCCTGTCTTGACCTGGATATCATGGACCGGATTTTGCGCGGAGGAATCTCCAAGGTCAAGGAAGCAGGGGCAGTGATTGCCGGCGGGCACACCATAGAGGATCCCACTCCCAAGTACGGGCTTTGCGTCACCGCCTTCATGGACAGGAAGGATGTATGGTCCAACAAGGGCGCAATGCCCGGCGACAGCGTGGTCCTTACAAAAGCTTTGGGCGTGGGGATAATCAACACCGCAGCCAAGGGCGGAGAGGCGTCGGAATCGAGCATCGCGGCCGCCGTGGACTCTATGACCCGTCTGAACAGGCATGCGCGGGACATCGCAAGGAAGTATAAGGTCCATGCTGCCACCGATGTCACCGGTTTCTCTCTTTCCGGTCATTCCCAGGAGTGCGCCGCGGCATCGGGTGTGACGATTGAGATGGACACGGCCTCGCTGCCCGTCCTGGAGGGCGCTCTGGAGCTTGCACGGTTCGGTCTGATACCCGAAGGCAGGTACACGAACGAGGACTGGCTCTTCGGAAAGATCTGTTTCGCAGAAGGCATTCCGCTTGAGATAAAGGACCTGGTGCTCGATCCCCAGACCTCCGGAGGCCTGCTTCTGTTCATGCCGCCCGATGATGCGGAGGCTTATGTTTCTGAGATGGACATGAGCTGCTGCAGGATTGTCGGAAGAGTCACGGATAAGGCTGACAAGGACGTGTTTTTCAGATAAGGCCCGAGAATTCCTGTTCGAACAGCTTTTTCAGGCTATCGTTTCCCTTTTTCTCGAATTCGGTGTAACGCTCAAGGAGATTCCGTCCGGCCCCGGTCAGACGGGCCGAGCCGCCGTCCGGGCCGCCGTGTGAGCGCTCGACCGCGGGGCAACCCAGGGCCTTCTCGACGTTGCGGATCATCTTCCATGCCTTGGAGTAGCTGAGATCCATCCTCTCTGCTGCGGCCTTGACCGATTTCTCGGAGTCTATGTATCTGAACAGATCCCTGACGCCGGGGCCGAAGAACCCGGTGTCTCCCTCTGACAGGACTATCTTGGCGGCGAACTGCATGGAAACCTCCCGATTGAAGGATACAGCCGGCAAGCCCTTTGCGCAACTGTTTGCGCATCCATTGTTTTTGGGCTAGAATAACGGCATGGACCTGTACGGAACCCTTTTCGACGGCTTTTCATCCGATAGACCATTCATCTCCCTCACCGGAGGCGGCGGCAAGACCACGCTCATGGCCGGCCTCGCTGCATGGCTGCGTGAACGCGGAAAAAAGGTCCTGATGACCACCACAACGAAGATCATGTCGCCTTACGTCCATGACTACGGGGCACAGCGCATTTTCGGGGATGATTCGATTCTGTCATACTTCCCCGGGGAGCCTGTCTGCGTCCTTTATGCCCTCTCGGACGAGACCACACGCAAGTGGACAAGTCCGGCCCTTGGGATACTCAAAGCCCTGAGAGACCGCTACGACGTGATAATCAACGAGGCCGACGGCTCGCGCCGCCTTCCTTTCAAGGTCCACACGCAGCGCGATCCCGTGGTGCCGGATTACACTACGGACACCGTCTCCGTGACGGGTCTGTGGGGGATTGGGAAGAAGGCCTCGGAGGTCTCGTTC
>JAGABK010000155.1 GCA_017614625.1 Spirochaetales bacterium | reverse complement strand
GCTTCCGTCTGCGGCGGATGTCTGTCGCTCATGGATGCCGGCGTTCCCATCTCCAAGCCGGTTGCAGGTATTGCAATGGGCCTTATCACCGAAGGCGCCGACTACAGCCGCTACCAGATTCTTTCCGACATCCTCGGAGAAGAGGACCATCTGGGCGACATGGACTTCAAGGTCGCCGGAACTCGTGATGGAATCACAGCCTTCCAGATGGACATCAAGATCGCCGGAGTCACTCCCGAGATCATGAGCAAGGCCCTCCAGCAGGCCAAGGAAGGCAGATACCACATCCTGGGCATCATGGAGCAGACCCTCGCAGGTCCCAGACCCGAGGTCAACCAGTACGCCCCGAAGATCCTCACCACCAAGGTCGATGAGGACAAGATCGGTGCAGTCATCGGAACCGGCGGAAAGACGATCAAGGGCATCGCACAGGCAACAGGTGCAGAGGTCAACATCGAGGACGACGGAACCGTCACGATCTACGGAAAGAACACCGCCTGCGCCCAGGCAGCCCTTGAGATGGTCAAGGCCATCGTCGAGGAGCCCGAGGTCGGCAAGATCTATCAGGGAACCGTCAAGAGGCTCATGGACTTCGGCGCATTCGTCGAGATCCTCCCGGGCAAGGAAGGTCTGTGCCATATCTCCAAGCTGGCCAGGACCAGAGTCGAGAACGTCTCTGACGTCCTCCAGGTCGGACAGGTCATTCCCGTCAAGCTTCTCGAGGTCGACCGCACCGGCGGAAGACTCAGCCTTTCCTATATCGATGCCATCGATCCGGACGGGGAGAGCAAGGCTCCGGCAAGACGTCCTTCGGGAGACCGCAGGCCGCGCCAGGATTCCGACAGAAAGCCTTCCAGACCCTACAACCGCGACAAGCGCGATTCAAGGCCTGCGAAGCGTGAAGAGAATTGATGGATAAGTGTATTGTAAAGATACAGTTGAATGAAGGAGCCCGTATCCCCGCATACGGCTCCGCCCAGGCGGCAGGCGCAGATCTCTGCGCCTGTCTCGGTAATGGGAGCCTCACAATCGAACCCCACAGGTGGGCGATGGTCCCGACAGGAATCTCGATCTCTCTTCCCGTGGGTTACGAGGCGCAGGTGCGCCCGCGCTCCGGTCTCGCAGCTAAGAAGGCAATCACGGTGCTGATTACACCCGGCACGATCGACTCCGACTACCGCGGCGAGGTGAAGGTCATCCTCATCAACCATTCGGACGAGCCGTTCGTCATCAACGACGGCGACCGCATCGCCCAGATGGTGATAGCCAGGCATGAGAGCGCCTCCTTCGAGGTCGTGGCCTCGCTGGATGAGACGGCAAGGGGAGAGGGCGGCTTCGGATCCACCGGAGTCTGAGCATCGCGGCCTGCAGCGGCCACGGTGGTCACGGGTGTCACGAAGGTCACGGTGGCCACGACGGTCACGGTGGTCACGACGTTCACGAATAACAACGAATAACGGCGGATCCGGCGGATTTCTGATATAATACCGGATATGAGTATGGGAAGAAGGGGAAGACACGGACTGCTTTACATGTACGTCGGGCGCGAGTACGTCCTGTCGTTCATCGTGTCGTTCCTTTTCTTCTTCTTCATTTTCTTCGTGAACCAGATCCTGGTTCTCGCCCAGAAGATCCTCCTCAAGAACGTGAGGATAGCCGACGTGCTGCTTCTGGTCGTATTCTCCATCCCGCAGTTTCTGATGTACACCATGCCGTTCAGCTCGCTGGCATCGGCCAGCATGGTGATAGGCAATTTGTCTTCCAGCAACGAGATACTTGCGCTGCGCTCAAGCGGGATGCACGTAAGGCACGTCTTCATGCCCATCCTTGTGATCTCGGTGGTGTTCTCCTTCCTGACCCTGGCCATTGCCGACAGGATGATCCCGTACACCACGGCGCGGTACAAGGACCTCTATGCGAAGATCCTGCAGAACATGCCCACCATGGAGATTGAGAGCTACAACTCCACCCGTTTCGGAAAGAGGATAATCTCCAACGGGGCGGTGGAGGGCAACGTCCTGTTCGACGTCATGATATTCGACGACACGGACAGCCGCGACAGCCGCGTCATCTCGGCCACCAAGGGCACCCTGACGGTCCTGGACATCGAGAGGTTTCTCTACAGGATCGACCTGGAGGACCCCGAGATCCTTGTGACCGACTCGTCGTCCCTGCAGACGTACTCGCTAGCCAGCGCCTCGGAGATGTCGCTCTACCTGGACCTTTCGTCAAGGTCCTCAAGCTACGTGAACATCACGCCGTCGCAGATGTCCATAAGCCAGCTGAAGGAGGCTGCCGCAGGTCTTGAGGACCAGCAGGCGAACATCGCTGCGCAGAACACCTACAACATGACCATGGCGGGCGAGGAGCTGGGGGAATCGCTGTATCTGGCCGAGACCTCGAGGGCCGACGACGGCTTCGTCTCCGTCCTGAGGGCCTCGCAGCTGAAGTATGCTAAATCCAGCAGGAGCGTCAGCTACTACTACCAGTACTACCGCAGCGAGCTGCAGAAGAAGATCGCTCTCTCGTGTGCGTGCACGTTCCTTGTCTTCCTTGCTTTCCCCATCTCCTTCTTCAAGGTGAAGAACGGAAGGCTCATAGGTTTCGGACTGTCGATGTTCATCGCCTGCGCCTACTGGTTCTTCATCTATTTTCTTCATGTGAAAGCACTTTCAACGCCTGTCCATCCGTGGGCGTTCATGTGGACACCGGATGCCGTGGCCTTCGTGCTGGGGCTTCTGCTCATGTGGAGGATGAGGAAATGAAGACCCACGTTCTGCTTCGCCACAACATCTCCTCGGTGCTCAAGATAGGCGTCGCGACGACGCTTCTGGCCTCGCTCATGCTCATGGGCGTGGACCTTTTCTCCCACCTGGATTCGTACATGAACTACCATGTGGGCTTCATGGCGGCCTTCCGCCTTACGGTCATGTATTTCCCGGAGGCCTTCCTCCTTGCGATGGGGCCGTCCTTCCTTTTCGCCGTGACGTACCATCTTTCGATGCTCCATGCGAACAACGAGATCATGGCGGTGCTGAACTCCGGCAAGTCGTTCTCGTCGGTCCTGGTTCCGATTGTCATCTGCGCGGTGCTGCTCTCGGGCTTCTACTTCGGCTTCAACGAGCTGGCCGCCATACCATCGTCAAACGAGAAGGAGAAGCAGACGGAGCTCCTGACCACGGCAAGCACGTCGGCCAACAACCGCAACGTCGCCCTGAGCGACATGGAGAGCGGCTATCTGGTCTACGCCGCGACGTATTCGGATTCGGACCAGACACTCTTCGACATGACCCTGGTGGAGATGGACGGGAAGGGCAGGCTGCTCAGAAGGACGGACTCCTACAAGGCCGTCTACGACCAGAGCGCAGGCGTGTGGGTGCTTTCCGATGTCCATGTGTACATGCCGGACTCCGAAGGCGCGGTCGTTTCGGTCGAGCATCTGGACCGCCAGGTGAACAAGGTCATCCGCTTCGAGCCCCAGCTTTTCCGCAACGCCGGCAACGACGTCTCGCGCATGTCGCTGGGCCTTGCGAGGGCCTACCTGCAGCGCATGAAGGCCATAAACCCGGACCAGTACGCGACCTTGGGAACTTCTTACTACAAAAGGATTTTCAGCTGCCTTTCGCCGCTGATCATGATGATAATCGCATGCAGCATGAACTACAGGTTCAGGAAGAACGTCCTGTTCCTCTCGCTTGTTTGTTCAATCGCGGTGGCCGTGGTCTATTTCGTCGTCCAGATGATGACGATGATGATGGCGGACCAGGGAGTCATTGCCCCTTACTACGGGACGCTGATTCCGTTCGCCGTGATACTGGTGCTGTCGGCGATAGCAGGCACTCTGCTCAGGAGGGGTTGATATGGAGGACAGGATTTTCACGCTGAAGCACCGAGACAGCGGCTGCAAGGCACGCACGGGTGAGATCAGGCTGCCCCACGGGATAGTCAAGACCCCGGCTTTCATGCCGGTGGGAACCAACGGCACGGTCAAGGGCATCCATCACGACGATGTGGCGAAGATAGGGTACAACCTGATCCTGGGCAACACGTACCACCTGTACCTTCGCCCGGGCGTGGATGTTCTGAAGAAGTTCGACGGCCTTCATAAGTTCAGCCACTGGGACGGCAACATCCTCACCGACAGCGGCGGCTTCCAGGTGTTCTCGCTCAGCCAGTTGCGCAAGATCCGCGAGGAGGGCGTGAAGTTCCAGAGCCACATAGACGGATCGAGGCACTTCTTCTCTCCGGAGAAGGTGGTGGACATCCAGCAGGTCATAGGTTCGGACATCGCCATGATGCTGGACGTGTGCTCGCCGCCGGGGATCTCCTGGAAGGAGACGCTGAACATGATGGACATCACCCACCTGTGGGCGGAGAGGGCCATCGTCAGGCGCGACAGCCTGAAGGACCTGACGGGG
>JAGABK010000154.1 GCA_017614625.1 Spirochaetales bacterium | reverse complement strand
GTCTTGCCGTATTTCAGGAAGGCCCTGATTCCGGCCAGAAGGTCCGCCACGGCGAACTCCTCGGTGTCGTCCGAGATCTCGCTGACGATTCCGTCGGGGTTCCGGGTTGTGGTGATGATACCGGCTATGGAGATGTTGGAGTCCGGCATGGCCTTAATCAGGTTCATGAGGTTCATCATGACGAAGGTGTCCGAGGCGTCGTCGCTCTGGATGCACATGTAGACTTCCACGCGGTCGTCGCGGTCGTCGGAGTCGTTGAGCTCCTTCATGATGCCGGTGAAGTTCTCTATGAACGTGCCGGTTCCGTCGTTTCCTACGGGAATGAAGCGGATCCTGACGTCCGAATTGCTCTCAAGTATCTCCAGCTTGGAGGAGTCCTTCATCTCGTTGTACAGGTACTGGAAGGTCCAGACCCTGTAGGCCTCAGCGTGGCTTCCGTAGTCCTCTATGGTGGCCTCCATCTCCCTGAGCATGGCCGCCCTGAGCTCGGAATCCTGCATGAGGTGGTCGAAGAAGCGGTTGAAACGGTTCGTGCCTGATGCGTTGTTCTTCCTGAAGAAGGCATTGATGAAGTCCTTGACCTTCTTCTGCCGGTCCGCGTCCAGCAGCTCGCGGATGTCCTGCTCCTCGATGCTTATGTCCTCAAGGTACTCCGCAAGGCGGTATCTGAAGAGGCTGTACGTGGACATCTGGCCGATGTCGGACATATAGAACGACTTTCCGTCTGTCAGTTCGAGCGATTTCAGGCCGTCCCCGGGATCGTATGTGGACTTGGAACCGAAGGTGATTATCTCGTCGATCTTGTAGTTGGCCAGGACGAACTTGCAGCTGGCCTCCGCGGAAAGAAGGGCGTCGCAGTAGGACGTCCTGTCGTCCTTCGTGTTGAAGTAGTAGCAAGGTTTTCCGCCCGAGACCGTTCCGTACAGCGGTGTGATAAGGATTCTTCTCTTCATGTCAGACAGATTACAATGAAATCGCGAATAAAAAAAGCGTACCGATATACAAATATCCCATTTACATGTAAAATCCACACGCCATGAAGAAAGCTGTTTTATTCGATCTGGACGGAACGCTGCTCAATACCACCAAGGACATAGGCCTTGCCATGGGAAAGGCCCTGGGTGCGACGTTCACTGACGGGCAGATCAACAGATACATAGGAAACGGACTTCGCAACGCCATAAAGGCGGCCGCATCAGAGCTGGGACTCGAGGATCCCGACCTGGACATGCTCAACGACAGGCTGCATGCGGCCTACAGGGAGGTCCCGGTCCTCTGCACGGCGCCCTACGACGGTGTGCCGGAGGTTCTCGCGGCCCTGCAGGACAGGGGCATCCCCATGGGAGTGTTCTCCAACAAGGAGCAGGATCTGGCCGAGAAGGTCGTCTCCATCTGCCTTCCGGACATCCGTTTCGAGATGGTGGCAGGCCTTCACGGAAAGTACGCCATGAAGCCCTCGCCCGAGGCCATAGACGCCTTCTGCGCCATTTCAGGCGTCCCCAAGGCGGACACGCTCTACGTGGGAGACAGCGAGGTGGACTGCAGGACCGCCCGGAACGGAAAGGTGGACTTCCGCATCCTCAGCTGCGGCTCCAGGCCCAGGGATTTCCTTCTGGAAAAAGAAGTTCCCGAATCATCGCTGATCGGGAACATCCGTGAGATAATGAGGCTTTTCTGATCCCCTGAGGACTTATTTCTCTATCTCTTCCTCTGTGCAGAGACATCTGTCCAGGATGGACGCGATCGCCTTCTTGTCGAGGTTCTTTCCGATTATGCACAGGCGGACCATCCTGTCGCCGACCTTGTCGTCCCAGTCTTCCCTGATGGACGGGTTGTTGGCCAGGATCTGCCTTCTCTGGGCAGCGGGAGCCGATGCGACCCACTTGCCGTAGGGACCGCAGAGCAGCTGGCGTCCGGAGGTCTCGAAGATGTAGGCCGTGTCGTACTCGTCGCCGAACCACATGAGGCCCTTGCACCTGATGATGTTCCTGGGCCAGTTGTTGACGAACGACCTGAGCTTGGCGCGGTTCATGGGGACCCTTCTGTAGTAGATGTAGGTTCCGATTCCGTACTCGTCCTCGCTCTCGCCCTCGTGGCGGTGCTCGTGGTGGTGATGGTGCCCGTGGCCTTCGTGTTCTTCGTGGTCATGGTCGTCATCGTCGTCGTCATCATCGTCATGGTCGTCGTGGTCATGATGATGGTGTTCATGATGCTCTTCGTGGTCATCATCATCGTAGTCATCGTCCTCGTCGTCGCCGAGCTCGCCCTCTTCAAGAGCCTTGCACCAGCCGGCTGCGCCGTAGACCTCGTCGAAATCGAAGGAACCAGTTGCAAGGATGTCCTTGACCGGAACATCGCCGTGGCTGGTCTCGATGACATGTACGCCCGGATGCAGGGCCTGAACTACCTTGCGCACCTTGGCAAGGTCGGACTCCGAAACAAGGTCGATCTTGTTGATGATCAGCGTGGAGCAGAACTCAATCTGCTGGATCAGAAGGCTCTCGATGTCCTCTTCCTCAATCTCGTCCTTCTTCAGAAGGCTGTCACCGGATGCGAACTCGTCCACAAGTCTTGCAGCGTCAACAACACCTACGACATTGTCCAGCTTTCCG
>JAGABK010000153.1 GCA_017614625.1 Spirochaetales bacterium | reverse complement strand
GCCGAACCCTGGCCCAGAAGAAGGACCGTGCTGGCCTTGTTGATCACGTCGGCTGCGGCATCGACCGTCTTGGGATCCAGAACGGACTCGAGGTTGGCGAGGTTCTTGCTGGTGAACTTGAGGTACTGGACGATCAGGTCGCGGGTGCCGAGGCCGGAATCGTAGAAGTTCTCCATGACCTGCTCGGTCTCCTCGTCCTTGGACTCGTTGGAGAAGACCTCCCTGGACAGCCTGATCTTGAAATCGGAATAACCGTCCACATTGAGTCTCTTGCACAGCCTGACTACGATGGCGGGGCTGGAACCTGCTGCGGCAGCGAGTTCGGTCATGGTCATGAAAAGCGGTGCCGAGGGGTTCTGGAGGACGTAGTCGGCTATTTTCCTCTCCGAAGAAGGAAGCTCCTTCTCAATCTGTTCAATCAAAGTCAAAAAGCTCTGCATGCAATTATGATAGCACCACTTCCACCCGAATGTAAAGATTTTTTCAATTCTGAAAACTTTTTTTATTTCATATCGCGTTTCATATCGCGTGCACGACATCCGGCCCTCCCCTTGGAAAAACATTGCCAAATTCCTGCCGTCGTGCTATATTTGATGTTGCGAACACATGACACAACTGCCGAGCAGACGCAAGTCTGCCCGGTTTTGTTTACGTCAGACGCAAGGAGCGCAAAAAATGACTGCAAATGAAGTCAGAGACTTGATAAGCAACGAATTATGGCAGGCCACGGCCGCTTCGGACGTGAAGGTGAAGGATTTCCAGGCGCTTGACGCCGCCGTCGCCGGACTCACCGAATCCGAGGACCGCCAGGAGTTCAAGAACTACTGCGAGCAGTGCCTCGAGGACAAGGAGCGCAACTCCATAGCCGTAAGGTATCTCGCCACAGTCACGGGCCGCCACCCCATGGACGACAGACACATATTCACCGTTCTCGAGCAGTACTACGAGGAATCGAAGTGGGACGAGGTCATCTTCCTCGGCAACCGCATCCTCTCCTTCAACGAGAGCCCCTACGTCCTGAAGGTCCTGGCAGAGTGCTACGCCGTCAACGACATGACCGAGCGCAAGGTCGAGATCTGGGAGCGCCTGGTCAAGGTCGACATCGAGGAGACGGAGGTCCTCTACAAGCTCGCCGACTACTACGACAGGAAGGGTGAGACCCAGTCCGCCCTCAACTACTACAGGAGCATCATCAGGAGGCACATCAAGGCCCACGACCTGAACGCGCTGAAGAACGTCTGGGAGAAGATCATGGGACTCAAGGGCGACAACTCCGAGTACCTGATCGGCCTCGCCTCGAAGATCGCAGACACCATGGGATCGGAGAAAGGCGTCTACTTCCTGCATTCGATCTACGAGAGCGGCAACTTCGACATCAACACCAACATCGAGATCCTCAAGAAGATCATCCGCTACGCCCCGCACGACAGGGAGACCCGCGACATGCTCGTGGAGCTCTGGAAGGAGAAGTACAAGGACAATCCCCGCCTCTCCTACTGCCTGAACAACACCGGCATACTGGACGACTACCTGAACATAAACATCGCCATCGAGAACTTCGAGAAGCAGATCGGCTTCGTGGAAGGCGCCTTCGTCTACCATGAGAGCTGGAAGCTCGGAAGGATCATGAAGATCTCCAAGGACGAGATGGACATCATGTTCGCCGCAGGCGGAAAGACCCGCACCATGACCTGCAAGATGGCCTTCTCGAGCCTGAAGGTCCTGCCCAAGAGGCACATCTGGGTCCTCAAGGCCGCCGTCAACAAGGAGAAGCTGGCCGCCAAGTTCATGAGCGAGACCGAATGGGGCCTCAGGATCCTCCTGGAGTCCTACGACAACCAGGCCTCCCTCAAGCAGATGAAGGCCGAGCTCGTCCCGGCGGTGCTTGACGACAAGCAGTGGACAGTCTGGCAGACTGCGGCTAAGGCCGAGCTGTCGACCAACGCCTACTTCGGAGTCAACGAGTCCGCACGCGACGTCTACGTCCTCAGGACCACTCCCATCTCCTTCGAGGAGAAGACATTGGCCCTGTTCAAGGCCACGAGCGACTTCAACGGGAAGCTCAGGATCCTCAAGGACTTCATGGCACGCAAGGGCGAGACCGACAGCGACGAGTTCATGTCCATGGTCAACTACTTCGAGAGCCGCGCCAAGATCTCCGGTCCCGACGGACTTGAGGCCTTCCTCGTGACCGACAACCTCAGGAACCGCTACGGCATGACCTTCGTCCAGGAAGGCAGCCCGTTCATCGAGTACTACAACCGCCTCTCCGACAAGAAGGCCTTCTTCGAGTCCATCCAGGATTCGGAGCTCAAGAAGGGCTTCGTCGAGAACATCATGAGCTCGGTCGACAACTGGCAGGAAGTGCTCGTCTCCCTCTACCCCTCCTACATGACGACCTACATGGCCGACTGCATAAAGAAGGGTCCGAAGAAGAACGCCATCTACCGCATCCTGGCCGATTCCGCAGCATCCTGCAAGGAGAACCCGGACTTCTTCCTGTACCTGGAGAAGACCTTCCCCTCCACGGACTGGGCGAAGGCCAAGGTCACCAAGGAGTCAATGCTCGTGACCAAGCTCTCGCTTCTCTCCTTCATCAACAGGAAAATCGACAACGCCACCAACGTCGCCGACAACAAGAAGCGCCAGAAGCAGCTCGTCTCCAGCCTGTTCGCAGGTGAGAAGGAAGTCTACAAGTACCTGGACAACGCCGACGACGCACAGGCCCAGAAGATCTTCTCCATCCTCAAGGGAATCACCGGGATCGAGAACGAGAAGCTGGCCGTAAAGCATTACATTGCATCGAATTTCGACAACTGGGAAGCCATCACCGGCGAGAACCCCGACAAGGGCGTCGACAAGAAGAAGATCATCCCCAAGGGACTGCTTTGCACCAGGGCCATGCTCGATGCGAAGGCACAGGAGCTGGACCACATCATGAACGTCGAGATCCCCGAGAACTCAAGGGAGATCGGATCGGCCAGGGAGCTTGGAGACCTCAGGGAGAACTCCGAGTACCAGTACGGCAAGGACAAGCAGAAGAACCTCAACTTCCTGATGAACAAGCTCACCGACGAGGTCTCCAGCGCCCAGGTCATCAACCCCGAGAACGTCGACCCGACCTTCGTGTCGTTCGGAACAAAGGTCGTCTTCGCCGACAACAAGGCCAAGGCCGATGTCACCTACACCATCTTCGGGCCGTGGGAGTCGGACCCCAACAGGAACATCCTCAACTTCAAGGCCCCGCTGGGACAGGCCATCTACAACATGGAGGTCGGAGAGAACAGGAAGTTCGAGATCAACGGCGTCAAGTACGACTACACCGTAAAGTCAATTGAAGTGGCTGAGTTCTGATCTCCTGCCCTGTCTGACAAGAAAGCGCACCTCGGCACCCGAGAAGGGTCTGAGGTGCCTTTTTTTGCCGTTTGAGCGCAGTTCGCTGATGAAGACCCACTCCAGCTCCGAGAATTCGGAGGGAACAAGAGCCAGCTGCCGAGCCTTCTCAGGCGGGACAGAGAAGAAATAGGTCCTCCAGCTGAAGAAAGGAAGAGACAGCGACCACCTGCAGATGCAGGAAGCATCGGGAAATGAGGATGCGAAATCGATTCCCGTCTCCTCCCTCAGCTCGCGCACGGCGGTGGCAAGGTCGTCTTTGTCGCCCTTCTCCCTGCCCCCTCCGGGGACGCACCAACTGCCTAAGAAAGGTTTCACGGAGCGTTTTCCCATGAGGATCCTGCCGTCCGAGACAAGCGCAATTCCGGCGCCGCGGTAAGGGAATCTCATAAAGACCTCACATTGCGCCCGCCGTTGGCGTAGAAGCGCGCAAGATAATCTTCCTTGAACGACTTGAAGCGGTCTTCCTCTATGGCCTTGCGGGCACGCAGAATCAGGTTGTGCAGGTACGTGAGGTTGTGCTCGGTGGCCAGCATGCCGCCCAGCATCTCGTTGCACTTGAAAAGATGCCTCATGTACGCGAGCGAGTACTCCGTGCAGGCCCTGCAGGTGCAGCCCTCTACGATGGGGCCGGTGTCGAACTCGTTGAACGAGCGGCTGAGCGTGAGCATTCCGTCGTCAGTGAAGACACTGCCGTTCCTGGCCGTCCTTGTGGCAAGCACGCAGTCGAACAGGTCTATTCCGTTCTCGATTGCCTCAAGGATATAGTCGGGGGTTCCGATTCCCATGACATAGCGGGGCTTGGATGTGGTGATGTTGTCGGCAGTAAGGGCCAGGAATCTGCAGAAGTCCTCCTTGCTCTCGCCTACCGACAGTCCTCCGATTGCAATGCCGGGGAAGTCCATAGAGCTGATTGTCCGCGCGCTCTTGATGCGAAGGTCCTCGTAGAAGCCTCCCTGCACTATGCCGAAGAGATTGCCGCGGAAGGCACGTCCGGTCAGATCAAGAAGGCTGTCGCGCCTTACTATTGCACGTTCGGCCCACAGATGAGTGATGTCCATGGCCTTCAGGGTTTCCTTCCAAGAGATTCCGGGGGCCGAGCAGACATCCAGCATCATTGCTATATCCGAACCGATGACCTGCTGGATATCAACCACCTTCTCTGGGGTGAAAATGTGCCTTGAGCCGTCTATATGGCTCTGGAACTTCACGCCCTCCTCGTGGATGCGCCTCAGCTGGCTTAGCGAGAAGACCTGAAATCCGCCGCTGTCAGTCAGTATATTGCCGTTCCAGTGGCTGAAGTTGTGAAGCCCGTCGAACGTCTTCAGAACCTCGATTCCGGGACGCAGATAGAGATGATAGGTATTACCGAGAATCAGGTTGTACCCTATTCTGGCCACATCGTCGTGATGGATTCCCTTGACCGTACCGTTGGTTCCAACCGGCATGAACGCCGGAGTCTGGACAACGCCGTGGGGAAGCGTTATCTCCCCTGTCCTGG